>JAFVVU010000228.1 GCA_017502065.1 Clostridia bacterium
AAATGATCGAATCTTACGAAAAATCAATGAAATAACTTTTAAGTTTAAAAAAGGTTATCGTGGTTGCGATAACCTTTTTTATTGTGCAAAAAAAGATGTCCCAAAATGGCGTGGTTCAAAAAAATAATACCGAACAGATTTGAAAGAAAATGGTAATTTGTTGGCATAAATTGTTATGGAAATTTATTACTGTAACTGCAGAAATAATTGCCTGTGGAAAATGTGTATAACTCTGTTAATAATCTGTTTATGCGGTATGGGGGGACATACAGTTTTTAACAGTTGGTTAACGTTTTTAAATTATGTTAACCAACTGTAATAAAATAGCAATTGTATATTGAGTATAACTTTCAAAAAAGCTGTGGAAACTGTTGATAACTTTGTTGAAAAGCGGCTGTTTCGGGCTTTTTGCATGTGGATAAGTGCGAAAATAAGTTGACATTTTAAAATTATGTTAACAAAACAAAAAAACAATTAACATTAAATGTAAAAAAGTGTTCGGTTTTGATCTTGATAAAAATGTCCTTTTTATGCTATTATATGGCTTTATATATATTGACATTGGGATAAATAAGGGATAAAATTAATACATAACAATATGAAAGAGGTGCCGTAAATGAACGGAGTACAAACTTTAAAGAAAAAACTTGAAAACTGCGAAAGAATTTCAGCAGCAACACTTACACATCTGGCATACACAGAAGTTCCCGGAATGTATAAAGCAGCAGGTACTGACTGCATTATATTTGACCTTGAACACGGCTCTTTTGATCAGGAAAACACCGGCGATTTGCTTTATGCATGCCGTAAAGAAGATATTCCTTCAATCATAAGAGTACAGGACTGTGTATATCACTGTATTTCAAAAGCTATTGATATGGGCGCTGACGGGGTTCTTATTCCGAGAACAGAAACTCTTGAGCAGGTTGAAACTGCAATAAATTCTATACGTACATATCCGAGAGGTAAAAAAGGTATCGGCGGAAGAAGCTTCCTCCGTGCAGGTGAAGACCTTGACGATTTCAACAATAACAGACTTCTCATTATCCAGATCGAATCTCCGCTTGGTGTTCAGAATCTTGATGAAATGCTTACAAAATACGGCGATGAAATTGCCGGCGTTCTTATTGGACCTACAGATATGGCTTGCCTTTGCGGTTGCGGACTTGACCTTACTGCTGATGAAGCTGTTAAACAGGAACTTGAAACAGTAAGAATCTGTAAAAAACACAACAAATCAATTGGTATGTTCGTGTTTGAAAACGATATGCAGAGATGGGCTGATGCAGGTATGAACATTTTCTGGATGACAACTGAAACAGTACATCTTTCATACGGAATCAAATATGCTATGGATGCCTTTAAGGAGCTGAAATAATATGAAAACACCATGGGAAGGTTATATTAAACCTTTCAGGATGTTCGGCGGACTTTATTTTGTTGGAACACGCCCGGCATCCTCGCATATTATTGATACGGGTGACGGACTTATTATGCTTGATTCGGGATATCCGCAGACCCTTTACCTTGTAACAGAGGGAATAAGAGAAATGGGATTTTCTCCAAAGGATATCAAATATATCGTTCATTCGCACGGCCATTATGACCACCTTGGTGCAACAAAAGCACTTGTTGAGCTTACCGGAGCAAAAACCTTTATTGGTGAACAGGACGTTCCTTATGCAAACGGCAGCGTTAATCTTACATGGGCAAATGAACTCGGCTACGATTATGTTGAGGCGTTTGAACCGGATGTTGCACTTAAAGACGGCGATACAATTGAGCTTGGTAATGTGTGCATAAAAGCAATACATACACCGGGTCATACACCGGGCTCGATGTCATATTTCTTTGACCTTGAAGAAAACGGACGTGTTGTAAGAGCAGGTACTTTTGGTGGTGTTGGAGTGAACACTCTGCGCAAAAGGTTTCTTGATAAATATAATCTTCCGTATTCTGCCCGTGAGGATTTTATCAATTCAATCAAAAAGATAAGAGATGAAAAGGTTGACCTTAATATTGGTAACCATGCTCACTGCAATGATACCGAAGGTAAGTATGCAAGAATGGGCAAGGAAGCGGATAATCCGTTTATTGACCCGACGGAATTTGCGCGTTTTGCAGATGCAACTCTTGAAATGTATAATGAAATTATTATACGTCGCGGCGAATAAGTAAAAATATGATTAAAAGTGAGATTTGGAGCATACAAATCTCGCTTTTTTTATTGATTTTATGCAGTTTTTATGCTATAATTATTGTGGGTGAGTATTATGAAATATATTCTGGCGACGGATTATGACGGCACGCTTAGGCAGGGCGGTGAAATAAGCAAAGAAAACAGAATATGTATTGATAAATTCCGGGCAGAAGGACATTTGTTCGGAGTTGTGTCCGGACGTGATTTTGTATACGGATATGAGCAGTTTAAAGAAAAAGATTCCTTTCCGTTTGATTTTGTTATAATGTCGGGTGGGGCAACGGTGTGCGATGGCAATGGTAACATTTTGTTTGCAAAGCCGATTAAAAATGTGCCGGCAGACAGGCTTGTTGCGCGAAGTCTTGAGCTTACGGGCAATCCGTGTGGGATTTCTTTTGAAAAAACAAGACTTGATTTTCGCCCGGGGGATAATCTTGACAATATAAAAAATGTAACAGAATTTATTTCATCAAACGTGCTTTGCGATACGGAAGAATATGCGGCAAGGGTCTGCGAAAATCTGAAAAGTGAATTTGACGGAATAAACCCAACGCAAAACGGCAGATGCATTGACATAACGGCGGTAGGCGTTGGCAAGGCATCGGGCATTGCAACACTTGCACAGATAATGAAAGTTGATGAAGAAAATATATGGACCGCAGGTGATAATTATAACGATATTGATATGCTTTTAAAATATCACGGCTGTGCAATGGAAAGTGGCGTTGATGCGGCAAAGAAAGCTGCCGGATGTACGTGCAATGCGGTTGCCGATGTGATAAAAATGATTTTGAATGTCAGAAGGTAATAAAATGAAAAAAACATATGTAACATCAATGCCGAATCATATTGGCGCATTCTTAAAAGCCAGCAAATGCTTTTCGGCACTTGGAATAAATATTACACGTGTAAGCTATAACAAAGCGGTTGATTCACAAACGCTGTTTATTGATGCAGAGGGAACAGAACAGCAACTTAAAAAAGCAGATGTCGAACTTGAAAAAATTGGATATCTGCAGACAAATCAGCCCAAAACGAGTGTTGTGCTTATTGAGTTTTGTCTCAAGGATGTTCCCGGCAGCGTTACCGATGTGCTTATGCTTATTAATGAATTTAACTTTAATATTTCGTATATAAGCTCGCAGGAAAACGGTACGGATTATCAGCTGTTCAAAATGGGACTTTATGTTGATGATTACGATAAGATATCAAAGTTTCTGAAAGAAGCGGAAAAGCTGTGCAAGGTGCGCGTTATTGACTACAACAGTTCGGAAAAGGTGTACGATAACAGCATATTCTACAATACCTATGTTATGGGTCTTTCGCAGATGATGGGACTTGACGAAGAGGTCAGCCAGAAGCTTCTTGTGCATGTTAATCTTGCAATGCAGACGCTTGATGAGCAGGGGTTGTCTCCATACCGTACGTTTGACAGTATAAGTAAATTTGCAGAGCTTCTGTCGGTTTCCTCGGGGAAGGCTTTTTCGCCAAGAGTAAGCACTCATAAAATAACTGAGAACACGGAAATAACTCTTATTGAACCGCCGTGTGGAAGTAACGTGATAATTATTAAAAGCGGCGAAAAAGTGTTGTTTGTTGACAGTGGATATGCGTGCTACAGCTCCGAAATGACAAAGCTGATTAAAAAGATAATTCCGGAGTTTGAAAGTATAAGGAAAACAATACTTGTAACTCATGCGGATGTTGACCACTGCGGACTACTTCCAATGTTTGATGAGATTATTGCAAGCGCAAAAACGGCGCAATGTCTGGCAAATGAATACAATGGCAAAAACGGATACAGAGAAGAAAATCCGCTTCATAAACCATATGTAAACATATGTAAAATTCTTACGTCTTATAAGCCGGTTGAACCGGAAAAAATTACGGTGCCGTGGGCGGATGTTGATAATCTTACCGAGCCGCTTACGCAGATTGGATTCTTTGATTTTGAAGAACTCCATTTTGAGGTGTATGAAGGAAAGGGCGGACATCTGCCGGGTGAAATTGTGCTTATAGATTATGCACATCATATTGCAATTACCGGCGATGTTTATATAAATACTCACGGACTTACAAAGGAACAGGCGGAATATAACCAGTATGCACCTATACTTATGACGTCCGTTGATACTGATGCAAAACTGTGTGCACAGGAACGTGCTGCAATTATGCAGCGTCTTGGTGTAGGCGGATGGCAGATTTTTGGTGCGCATGGGTTTAAAAAGGATTATTCTGTTAACAGTTGAGGTATAAAGCTTGAAGAAAAATGACGTTTTTGAGTGCGTTTGTACGGGATACGGTGCGGACGGCGAAGGAATTTGCCGCATTGGTGATATGGTTGTGTTCGTTCCCGGAGCACTTGTGGGCGAAAAACTTAAGATTAAAATTGTGAAGACGGCAAAATCCTATGCTTACGGCAGGATTGAAGAAAGTCTTTCTTCGTCGGACGAGAGGGTTGAGCCGAAGTGCAGTGCATTTAAACGATGTGGCGGATGCGACCTGCTTCATATGTCATATGACGAGCAGCTTAAATTTAAATCCGACCGTATGAAAGACTGTTTGGAACGAATCGGCAAGGTTAAAACCGAAATCCTGCCGATTATCGGTGCAGATGATGTATGCGGATACAGAAACAAGGTTCAGCTTCCTGTGGGGATATCGGGAGGAAAAACCGTTTGCGGATATTATGCAGGGCGCACGCATAAGATTATCGAAAACAACGGATGCCTGACGGGAACGGAAATTTCCGAAAAGGTGAAAAATGCTGTGCTTGACTGGATGGACGAATATGCTGTTTCTGCATATGATGAAGTATCGGGCAGCGGCACGGTGCGGCATATCATTGTGCGCACATCGGAAATAACCGGTCAGTCAATGGCAGTTATTGTAATAAATAAAAAGAATTTGCCCGAAAAAGATGCGCTTGTCGAAAAACTGAAAGAGCTTGGAATAACAACGGCACTTTATAATATAAATACTAAAAAGACTAATGTGATAACAGGGGATAAGACGGTTGTTCTTTACGGCAGCGGCGAGATTGAGGATGAGCTTTGCGGTCTTAAATTTATGATTTCGCCACTGTGTTTTTATCAGATCAATCGTGCACAGGCGCAGCGTCTTTATGAAGCGGCACTGTCGCAGGCGGAAATTTCGGATAAGGATACTGTTTTTGACCTGTATTGCGGAATCGGTACAATATCACTTGCGGCGGCAAAATACGCCGGACTGGTAATAGGCGCCGAAATAAATGAAGAGTCTGTTTTGCATGCAAAGAAAAATGCAAAAATAAACGGGCTGTCAAATGCTGAGTTTTACTGCGGTGATGCAGGTGAGGTAACGGGCGAGCTTTATAAACAGGGAAAGAAAGCCGATGTTATAATTGTTGACCCGCCGAGAAAAGGCTGCAGCGATCAGTTGCTTGAACTTATTATAAAATTAAGTCCAAGGCGAGTGGTTTATGTTTCATGCAATCCGGCTACTCTTGCAAGGGATTTGCAAATATTGGAGGAAAACGGATATAAAACAAAAAATGCACGTGCGGTTGATATGTTTCCGGGCACATGCCACGTCGAATCTGTGGCGGTATTGGTAAAATAAAAGGATTTTTGGTATATGTGCAGAATAATTAAGGGGTTGAATTATGGGGAAAGCAAAGAAAAGCGGCGTTGCAATATTTATGTACTGCGTAATTGCAGTTGCGGCTGCTCTGGCGGCGGTGTGCTTTTTGCTGTATTACTGCAAAATTTATTCAGCCGGATGGATACTGTGGATTGGAATCATAGGTTTTATGATTATGTATCATCTGTGGCTGAGGCTTATTATGGGGAATGTTTCAAAGCTGTTTAAAATAAACTACAGACAGCGGTGGTTTAAAGAAAGATGTTTTGAAAAGGGATTATACAGCTTCTTGAAAGTTAAGGATTGGAAAGACAAGACGCTTACATATAATCCACATTTGTTTTCACTTAAGGATTACACGCCGGAGCAGATAGCTGATACAATGGCAAAGGCTGAAACAGACCACTGGATAAATGAAATTATTTCGTTGTCGAGCATATTGTTTACATTTGTGTGGGGGCAGGGATGGATTTTTGCCCTGACGGCAGTGCTTGCGATGATTTTTGACGGACAGTTTATTCTTATTCAGAGATACAACAGACCGAGAGTGCTGCGGCTTATTAGGCGGCAGATACATAAAAAAGAAGAATGTTTTATATAGAGGATTGGATATATATAAGGAGAGGTTTATAATGGCAGAGCCGATTAAAGTTATTATTGTAGGAATGGGCATCCGTTCCGAAATATATGCAAGAGAAAGTCTTGTACATCCGGATATGTTTAAAATAGTGGGCGTTGTTGACATTAACCCTCAAAGGGTTAATGCAGCGCAGGAGATGTTTGATATTCCGGAAGAACATTGTTTTTCATCTGTTCAGGAACTGGTTGCAGTACCGAAATTTGCAGATGCTGTTATTAACGGAACAATGGACAAGCAGCACGTTGTAACAACTGTGCCGCTTCTTGAACACGGGTATGATGTACTTCTTGAAAAACCTTTTGCTCTTAACGAACGTCAGGCGAAGGTGCTTCTTGACTGTGCAAAAAAGACCGGACGAAAAGTCATGGTTTGTCATGTGCTTCGATATTCACCGTTCTACACAAAAATAAAAGAAGTTGTTGACAGCGGTGAAATAGGTAAAATTATCAACATCCGTATGGCGGAACAGGTGCATTATTTCCACGAATCAGTTTCTTATGTAAGAGGGAAATATGCTTCCGAAAAGCTTGGCGGAGCAGGACTACTTCTTGGGAAATGCAGTCACGACCTTGATATTATGACATGGATTATGGGCGAAAATCTTCCGGTTGGTGTTGCCAGCGTTGGATCAGTTTTCCAGTTCAAACCCGAAATGGCACCGGAAGGTGCAGGAAAGCACTGTCTGAACGATTGCAAAATTAAAGATACATGTCCGTATGCGGCTAAAAAGCTGTATATAGATTATCCTCAGCGCTGGGCGGAAAACGTGTGGCACGACAGTGGATATGAAGATATTACTGAAGAAGAAAAGCTTGCGCTTCTTTCACAGGATGATAATCCGTACAGCAGATGTATATATAAATGCGACATTGATATTGTTGACCATCAGTCAGTACTGATAAGCTTTGTTGACGGGGCAAACGGTACGTTTACTGTAAACGGTGGTGCACCGGAATCGGCGCGGCGTATACATATTACGGGAACAAAAGGCGAGGTTGTCGGCGTATTTGAGGAAGGCTGTTTTGAAGTGCGCCTGATTGCACCCGAAAAAGAGGATGGCAGAAAGGTAAGAATTGTTGACGTATCCAGACAGCAGGACGGAAGTCCCCACGGATTTGGTGATCAGCTTCTTGTTCGCGATTTCATTACTCTTATGCGCGGAGAAAAAACGTCACCTTGCTGTACAACGCTTG
>JAFVVU010000229.1 GCA_017502065.1 Clostridia bacterium
AATGAGTCGAATACAGAAACCGAGTTTTTAACGCTGAGTAGGAGAAGCAGGAATATCATAGGTGTAAGAAGCGGTACCTTAATCTTAAGGAATTTCGCTTTCGGACCTGCGCCGTCAATATCTGCTGCCTCAAGCACGTCTGAGCTGATATTCTGCATAGCCGCAAGCATATAAATCGTCTGCGACCCTACACCTTTCCATACGCTTATCGCAGAAAGCGAAGTAACAACCGTAAACCAGTTTGCACTCTGAATAAAGTCAGATTTCAGACCGAAAAAGCCAAGGAAATAGTTAATCGGACCGTACGCCGGGTTATAAAGCACTGTGAATACTGTACATACAGCAACCCACGGTGTAAGTGACGGCAGGTAATAAACTACACGCCAGAAACCGATTGTTTTAATTTTCTGGTTAAGTGCAGATGCAAATATCATTGCAAGGAAAATCTGTACCGGAATGTAAACCAACGCAAATGCGAAAGAGTTACGGTAAGCTTTCCATGTAGCCGGGTCAGGAAGGATTCTTGCAAAGTTTGCAAGACCAACCCACTTCGGCGGATTGAAAATATTATAATCACAAAATGCATAGTATACTGAGAACACCATCGGATAAAAGGTGAATACCAGTAACCCTATAATGAAGGGTGTAAGAAACAGCCAACTCCATCTTGCATGTCTTTTACTCATTTACTAACACCCTTTTCTTACTGAGCTAATTTTGCGTTTGCTTCATCAAGAACTCTCTGTACATCAGCCTGTACATCAGTCATGATCTGATCAAATGATTTTGTGGGTTTTTCACTGATATAGTCTGTGTAAGCTTTATCAATGATTGTTCTCCATTCGGACCAACCCGGACCTTCAGAAAGTGTATGTCCTCTCTGGTCAATACCTTCAATAATACCTTTGATGTTAGCAGGTTTTGTTTCGCCCATGTTTTCATAAACAGATTTTCTGATCGGGAAACCACCTTTGTTGTATTTAGAACAGATTTCCTGTGATTCTTCATTATAGTAGTATTTAATGAAATCCCAAGCAGCTTCTTTAGATGTTTCGTCTGCTCTTGAGTAGATAGCCCACATGTTCGGAACGTATACACAGTTGTTGGAACCTTTCGGACCTACCGGAATAACCTGAACATCGTAGTTAAGGTCAGGAGCATTGGCTTCAAATGTGTTGATGTTAGCAGCAACACCAATCATCATAGCAATTTTGCCCTGCCACCAGTTCGGATAAAGTGTACCGAAATCGTCATCAGGCATGATTTTCCAATCATATTTCCATGTACGGTGTTCTTCCCATGCTGCTCTTACTTCCGGTGTATCAAGCTGAGCTTTTGTAAAGTCAGCATTAACTGGTTCAAGTCCGTGTGAAAGCATTCTCGGGAGCCAGCCAACAGTAATGTTGTTAGCCCATGAAATTCCGTAGTAATCATTTTTGCCGTCGCCATCTTCATCATAGGAAAGAGCTTTAGCTTTTTCAAGCATGTCATCCCATGTCCAGTCAGCTGCCGGATATTCTACGCCTTTTTTATCAAACAAATCTTTGTTGTAGAAAATCATTGTTGCGTTCATAGCATGAGGAACGCCCCAAACATGACCGTTCATGTCTGTACCGGAGAAGATAGCAGATACATACTCGTCTGCATTAAGGTCTCTGTCGATTAATGGTTTGAGGTCTTCGTTTGCTCCGGAATAACCCGCGTCAGCAACGTATCCCGAGTCCATTATGTAGAGAGCCGGAGCTGTACCGGATGCGATACCGAGGTTAAGTTTTGTTTTGAATTCACCCCACGGAGTGTCTTCAATTTCAATATTATACTTTCCGCTGTATTCAGCTACGAAACCGTCGATAATTTCCTGCGGTGTAAGTGAGTTACCTCCGGGGATACCGAGTTTAACTGTGCCTCCTGAAGCTGTATTATTGTTACAGCCTGTTACAGCAAAAAGCATAAGAGCTGCAAGGATTAAGCATAATGCTTTTTTCATGTTTATTATCTCCTTTACTAAAAATTTTTATTACACTAAGACCAAGGGTCTTTAATATACTAAATTAGTTTTGCAAAAAGGGGGGATTTTCTCCCCCTTTTTGCAAGAGAAAACTTGATAATTAGTCAACTACTACGATCATACCGCCGTATGCATAGTAGAAAATTTTGTCTCCTTCAACAAGTTCAGCTTTTGAAATTGTTGTAAGCTTCTGTGTAGCAGTATCATAATGTAATACTTTTGTTGAAGAAGCGATAAGAAGAAGCTCGTCTACAACTACCGGAGTTGCTGTAGCTTTGTTGTATGATCTGAATTCGATACCGTCTCTGAATATATCAGTGATTGTACCTGCAGCAATGTAGTAGTATCTTTCGCTTGATACAGTACCACGTGATGCCCCGATATCATTTATTCTTTCATCAAGAGCACCAAGACGTGCAACAAGTCTGATCTGTTCAATTTTGTTGTTGATTCTGTTTGTTGAATACTGAATAAAGTCACCGATTTTAATATCAGCAAGTGTAAGTTCAGCTTTAACCGCACCTGCATCATCAAAGATACCGTCATCAGCTGTTCCCGGCTGGTTAATGATGTTTGTAGCTACTGTATGAGCAACAGTTTTCTGGTCTGCTGGGAGGTCAAGTGTCATTGCAATACCGGACTGGTTGATGATTGCATATCTCTGAACCGGATCGCCTTCATCATTGAGAGCCTGAGAAATACCTGTTACGATACCACCTGTATGGTGACCTGTTGAACGTGAGAACATTCCGTCAGCATACTGGAGAACTACAGCACCGATGATATGGTTTTCATCAATATCATAGAATTTTGCATTTGCCCAGTAGTAAGCAGAAAGTGTGGACGGAGACCATACTTTATAGAGGTCTTCTCTGTCAACTGCTGCTTCAGGATCCTGAACAATAAAGACTTTTGTATTTTCACGGGCAAGATATTTACCTCCGAAACCTTTGAAGGATCCGCCCTGGTATCTGGTGCTATCACCATTGATTATACCATCAAGTGTGAATGTATCTGCTTTTTCTTTTTCAGAAAGAACATTTGCTGTATCATCAACATATGTGTTGATTTTGTCAACTTTGCCTTCTTCATCAAGTGAGTACATGATGAGCTGTTTCTTTGCAACACCGCCATCCTGGATTGCTGCATCAGCAATTGCTGCTTCGTTGGAAACAACTGCACCGTTGAGTTTAACTTCTTTAGCAAGTTCAAATACTGTGATTCCGTCCGGAACAAGCATTTCAATTTCAGCTTTTCTTCCGAAACCTGTACCGGAAGAAGCTGCTGCTCTTACATAACCGTATTCCATGCCTGCAATTGCACCATCAAAGTTGATTGCTGCAATTCTGCCTGCAAAGTCAAGATAGAATACAGCTTCGCGTTCAAAGTCAGCTGCTGAAGGAGCTGCAACTTTTGTTACGTCGTAATCGTATTCTGTTCCGTCAACTGTGATTGTGTCATCACCATAGGATTCGATTGTTCCTTCAAGAGTTTCATCACAGAGAATAACTTTCATAACGTCGCCGGATTCGCTTACTGCAACTGAAAGAACGTTCCATTCTTCAAAATCTTCAACTGTAATGTCTTCGCCGTCTGTGTTAACAACGGTTGTTTTAACACTTCTGCTTTCCGGATCCATTACGATTGACTGCCAAGCCGGATCAACTTCATTTTTTGTGAATACTCTGCTTTCAGATGCTTTTATTGTGTTTACAATTACGTTTTTGAAGTTATAAACAACAAATACGTCAACATCTCCGTCGCTGTCGTTATCGATAGCTGTGATATCACCAAAATTACCTTTAAGGTCAGCTGCTGACCAGAATTTCGGGCTGCCGTTGAAAATCATGTCGGCATTTGTATCAATTTTAAGTTCTTCTTCTTCACCTTCTGCATTGAGGTAAACAAGAAGTGTGTCAGATGTTCTGTTCATTACATCTCCGCCGTTAACAACTGTAGTAGCTGTTTCAAGCGGGTATGCTGCAACGATTGTGTTGTATCTTGCATCTTTATCTACTTTAACGTAGAGGTTTACAAGGTAACCAAGGTAATCTTCTGCACCTGATTCACCTGTTTTCATGATTGTAGCACCGTCAAGAAGAATTTCATCATCTTTAAGGCTTGCTGTTCCTGAAATACTTGCAAAGTGATTTGCTGTGATAACACCCTGTACTTCATATACATCAAAGAATTTTGTAAGAGTTGTTACGCCTGCTTTTGATACGTATTCGTAAGAATCACCATATGCAATTCTTTCATAAACGTCTATATTAAGAGCGTTTTTAATAAGGATTGCTGCAACGCCGTGTGAAACAGCCTGTTCACCTGACGGTGTTGTTCCAACAAGCATTTCATTGTTTGATGCTGTGATAAGGTATCCACCCGGATATCCGCCTGCTGCCTGAGCAAAAGCTTCGTGACCGATTGCGTGTGTGAGGAGTTTAACCATCTGGTTGTATGTAACATTACCATTCGGGTTAAATGTTCCGTCACCGCTGCCGACCATAATGCCTGCACTGCCC
>JAFVVU010000230.1 GCA_017502065.1 Clostridia bacterium
CATCCATTAAAGCGGCGGCTGTATCGATTGCATAGCCTTCAAAAAATGCGCCGTCAACAACGGCAACCTTTGCACAGAGCATCTCCCAGCTGTCGCATACGTAGTTTTTTGCAGTAACCTCGCCAAAACTGTACGTACTGTCAATTATGTTTGAAAATAAAAACGAATACGGAAACTTTCCGCCTGTTCTTATTTTATAAAAAACTCTGCCGACAAAAGTGTTACCTTCCGTATCAAAAATAAACTGATTAGAGCTTCCGCCTATTGTGTTAGATGTGTATTTTTCAAAAAATTTCATGAGTATTCTCCTTAAAATCAGTCAACCTTTATGCTGATACCAAGCTCTTTCATAATAAGTTTATACATAACGTCATATCCGGCGTCGTTCGGATGAAGTCCGTCAGTAAGAAGACTGTCTACGGTAATGTTTTTCATATCGCAGTATTCCATAAAAAGATTGTACATGCTGATAAACGGGAATCCGCATTCTATGGATGCCTTTGTGTAAAGGTCGTTTATATCGTTCATGTGAAGAATACGCCAGTATGTTTCTCCGTCTTTTTCGTTTTCTGCAGATGCGGGGATATTGGCAATCATAATTATGTCTTTGCCTGTGTCCTTAAGCATTCCGTAAAGCTTGAGAATGTTTTCGTAAACATCCTGCATAAGCTCACCTCGTGAGAGCTTCGGTGCTTCGGTAAAATTCTGATGACGGTTGTTGGTGCCGATAGTGCAAATGATAATATCGTCCTTTTCGTCAACAAGCGTATCAAAATTTTCAATTATTGTCTGAATTCTTATTCCTGAACATCCGTTATTGGTAACTGTGCAATTGAAATTTTCTTCCATATAATCTTTAAACTGCTTTGCCCAGCAATACGAATCGGGACTGCGGTAATAGGACGTCATAATATGCTCGCCGTTTTGTTCCCAACCCGTGCCGCCAACACCGTGGGTAATGGAATCACCAAGAAGTTTTATGTTTACTGTTTTTTCGGCAAGAATAACCTTGCTCATGATTTTTGCAACAGGAATATTCACTTCGCTATCTCCCTTATTTAAATATTTTCTCTAAATCAAGTGCCCTTGCATAGAAGGATGCACCATCTTTTGTAAGATGACGGCAGTCCTGACTGATGAATTTATTGTCATCAGTAAAAATACGAACCTTGCCGTTTTCGGTTGTAACAGGTGCAATCATATCAATATATTTTTCGCCCCATAAATTTTTGAGTTTTTCATTTTCTGAAAGTGTTTTTGAATCGGGCATTACGGTTGAATCAAAATATCCTTCGGAGAAACGTCTTAAATAGAAATAGTCGTTGCTTTCACCAAAGTTTTTGGTTCCGATTGCCCATACCTTTTCTTCCGATGCAAGGTCTATAAGGATATTGCGGTGATTTTCTGAAGATGAGAAAATAAACACATAATCACTTTCGACAATGCGGGGTATAATTCGTTCTTCCATAGAGAAGGAATATGAAATATTAACCTTATCTGCCATTTCGGATTCAAGCAAAATGTTTGCCCAGTCACGTGCAAAGCTGTTTCCGATAACCATAACATTAAGCTTATCGTTTTCAGGAAAATCCTTGTCGTAAGAGTATATTCTGTCGCAATACTGACCGTGGATATTTCGTGTGATATTATCAAGGGAAATAGAAAGCTCAGGTACATTTCGGATTACGCCGCTGCGCAGATATATTACACCGGCAATTCCGCTTACTGCAACAGCAGAAACAAGGCAAGCGATAAACAGCTTTACGCCGGGTTTTATTTTTTTCTCAATAAAATAATATGAAAGCTCGGAAACGACAATAATTATTGCAAGGCAGATAATGGTGGACCAAACGGTCATACCGCCTATATAATCACGCCAGAACGCAAGAATAACCTGATGCCATATGAAATAGCTGTAGGATTTTGCACCTAAAGAGCTTACAAACTTGTTTCCCAGAACAGCTTCTGAAATGCGGTTTTCGCTGCCGCCTGTAAATACTGCTGCAAGTGAAAGGGCAACAACAGAAATAAGACGAAGCTGTGCGGACATAAAGTCGGCATTTATAACCATCAGGAGAACAAGAAGAACAACCGAAACACATGAAACAGTGGTTTTAAGTGTTCTTTTGCTGCCCGGTTTGCTTACTGCAAAGGCAAGAAGTCCGCCTGCTGACAATTCAAAAAAGCGGAACGGCAGGAAATAAAATTTTGAATTGTAGCTTATGGACGGAATAAGATATAAAACAAAGGAAATTATCGTAAACACTAAAACAGTATTACGTATTTTCTTTAAAGTAGCGGCTTTCTCCGCGTTTTTACAAAGCTTTGCAATAACAAGGAAAATAAGCGGATAAACTATGTAAAATTCAGCAATAATTCCAAGATACCAGGTGTGCATAAGCGGTTTGTAGTTATTAACAACATCCCAGTAGTTTTTGGTTGTTATTGCAGACAGTATGTTGTTGGAAAAGAAGTTTGATGCAACAACCGAGGTTGCAAGGTTTTCGTAGTTATCGGGAAGCATTGCAATCAATCCGAGAAGAAGGGATGCAACACCTGCGATAAGAACCAGCGGGAAAAGTCTGCAAAATCTTTTTACAATAAATTTGCGGTATGAAAATGAATCGTCGTTAACATTGCGGATAAGTCCGGCGGTAATTAAAAATCCGTTTATAACAAAAAACAAGTCTACGCCGAGATAACCGAAGGTTAAAAATCCTATGTGATAAAAGATAACAGCCAGAATAGCAATTGCTTTAAGGCCGTCAAGGTCGCGTCTGCGAGTTGCCATATAATCACCCTTTTCAAAAAATTATTTATTAATTAAATCCGTCATATCCTGAGGCAGCGGTGCTTCAAGAACCGTTTCCGATTTTGTATGCGGATGTATGAACGTTATTTTCCGGCAGTGTAGCCGCGTGCTTTCGTTTTTCTGAGGTGCGCCGTATAAATCATCGCCGTATATCGGCGTGCCTATGTGCGAAAGATGTACACGGAGCTGATGGGTCCTTCCGGTGAGGGGATAAAGCCGCACAAGTGAAAGTCCGCCTGAAACGGAAATGGTTTCGTAATCCGTTACTGCCTCTTTTCCGTCTGCCGAAACACACCGTAAAATCACGCTTTCGCGAAGTCTTTTGATTGGTGCATCAATTCGTCCTTTTGGCGGATTTGGAACTCCGCATGTAACGGCGGCATATTCTTTTTTAATCCTGCCGCTTTTCATATCATCGCTTAAGTTAGCGGCGGACAGGGGATTTTTTGCAATAAGCACCACGCCCGAGGTATCCCTGACAAGACGGGTTATTGCGCGGAACGTAAAATTATTACC
>JAFVVU010000231.1 GCA_017502065.1 Clostridia bacterium
GCACGCTTCAAGATATGAAGTAATAAAAGCTGATATCACATGGGAAGATGCAAACAGAATCTGCATTGAAAAAGGCGGACACCTTGCTACAATTGCAAGCAAGACGGAAGAAGACCAGATTATAGCTGTTGCAGAACAATCCGGAGTTGAACGTCTCTGGATTGGCGGATACACCACAAATGATGCAAATAATAAAGCTGTTGGTCACTGGGTAATGGGTGAACCGTTTGTTTACCAGAACTGGTATAATGAAGGTGAACCGTCAAGATTTGACAGTGATAATGCAGAAGAATTCTACCTTATGCTGTGGAAAATAGACAATAGATGGTCATGGAACGACCAGAGAAATGACCTTATCAACAGTCCGTTCAGAGCCACATATGAAGGTAAAATGGGATATGTAATTGAGTATGAAAACTAATTTTAAAAGATTACTGTTTTTTGTTATAATTATTGCGGTTATTGTTACTGTGGTGCTTCTTGTAAAACCGGGAGTACCACAGAGCGAACCTGTAATTTCTCCGTCGCCGCAGGTGACGGATGTGCCGGCTGAGCCGGAAAAAAATCCGATTTCGTCCCGTGCGGATGAAATCCTTGCCGGGATGACACTTCGCGAAAAGCTGTATCAGATGTTTATTGTAACCCCTGATAAGCTTGCAGGTGAAAACAGTGTGCAGAGCCTTACTCCTGCGCTTAAAGAACGTCTTGAAACATTTCCGGTTGGCGGAATTATATATATGAGCGAAAATATTTCTTCCGCAAATCAGATTAAAGAGCTGATTAAGGCGGCAGACACCGTGGCAGAAATACCAATGTTTGCTTCTGTTGATCAGGAGGGCGGTTCGGTTGCAAGGCTGAAAGAAAATGTGGGGTTTCCCATCTTCAAAAATATGTATGAATATAAAGAAGAAGGTGAAGAAACCGCCCGGAAAAATGCGCTAACAATAGCTGAAAATATGGCGGCGCTTGGGTTTAATCTTGATTTTGCTCCTGTTGCGGATGTGTGGTCCAATAAGGAAAATGCCGTAATAGGAAAAAGGGCATACAGCGATGATTTTGATGAGGCGGCACGCCTTGTGGCAAGTGCGGTAAAAGGATTTCACGACGGCGGCATAATATGCACGCTTAAGCATTTCCCCGGACACGGAAGCACATATCAGGATTCACATTTGGAGCCTGCGTATATCAATAAAACAAAAGAAGAAATAGAAAAAGAAGAAATATTGCCGTTTAAAGCGGGAATAGAAGCCGGTGCAGATGTTGTAATGGTGGGTCATCTCACGGTTGACGACATTGACGGCAATGTTCCGGCAACGGTTTCCAAAGCTTTCGTTACTGATTACCTCAAAAATGAAATCGGGTTTGACGGGCTTGTGATTACAGACGCACTAAATATGGAAGCGGTAGCGGAAATGTATGAACCGGGTGAGCTTGCGGCAAAAGCCGTAAAAGCCGGAGTGGACGTTCTGCTTATGCCGGTGCGGCTTCGCCTGGCGGCAGCGGAAATTGAAGAAGCTGTATTAAATGGCGAAATAAGCGAAGAGCGTATCAATGAAAGCGTAAGAAAAATACTTGAGCTTAAAATAAAGTATGGAATAATAAAGTAAAGAGGTATAACTATGATACTTGCAGTTGATATAGGAAATACAAACATTGTTCTTGGCGGATTTGAGGGAGATAACCTTAAATTTGTGGCAAGAATTGCAACAAACTCCGGTAAAACCGAGGATGAATATGCAACTAAAATAAGAAGCATTCTTGCCCTTCACGAAATTAATCCGGCGGAAATAAAAGGTGCTATCGTAGCGTCGGTTGTGCCGCCGCTTAACACAATTATCAAAAAAGCAATAACAATGGTTTATGGCGTTGAAGCGATAATGGTTAGTCCCGGAATAAAAACCGGCATAAACATCAAATGCGACGAACCGGCAACCGTTGGTGCAGACCTTATCTGTGCATGTGTTGCGGCACATTTTATCTATGGCAGTCCGTCGCTTATTATTGATATGGGAACTGCAACAAAAATTATGGTTGTTGATAAATCGGGTGCATTTTGCGGTGCGGCAATTGCCCCCGGTGTAAATATCGGTCTTGCGGCACTTGCGCGCGGGACAGCACAGCTTCCGCAAATCAGCCTTGAAGCACCAAAATCGGCACTCGGCAAAAACACTGCTGACTGTATGCGTTCGGGAGTTGTATTCGGTAATGCGGCTATGATAGACGGAATGATTGACAGGTTTAATGCCGAAATGGGTGAAAACCTTCCTGTAATTGCAACGGGCGGAATTTCGGGTGCAATAGTAAAATACTGTAATCATGATATAACTCTTGATGAAGACCTTGTCCTGAAAGGACTTAACATACTTTATAAGAAAAATTCGGTATAATGCCGCAAGGCTTTATATAAAAATTTATGCGTTGCATCCCTTTGGGAGCGACAGCAAGGAGGAATTTTAAAATGGAAAGAAAAATGTCAACAGAGAAAATGGTAATGGGTGCAATACTTACTGCAATTGTTATAGTATTGCAGCTTGTGGCGTCAATTGCTGGAAGATTTGGTTTTTTTACAATTAATCTTTCGCTTGTGCCTATTGTAATAGGCGCGGCAACCTGCGGTATTGGTGTCGGAGCGTGGCTTGGATTTATATCCGGATGCGTTGTGCTGGGAATGGATTCGGCGGCGTTTCTTGCAGTTAATCCGATAGCAACAGTGGTAGTTGTACTTGCAAAAGGAATACTTTGTGGCGTTGCAGCGGCATGGGTGTTCAATCTTCTTAAATCAAAGAATATTTATGTTGCTGTAGTAGCAGCGGCAATTGTGTGTCCGGTAGTTAACACGGGAATATTTTTCCTTGGTTGTATGGCATTTTTTGTGCCGTTCATAGAAGCAAAAATAGCAGAAATGAATTTTGGCGGAAATGCCGCACAATTTGTTATATTTGTGTTTATAGGAGTTAACTTTTTGCTTGAAATGGCGGTCAATGCTATTCTCAGTCCAATTATCGTAAGACTATTAAAAGCTAGAAAATCTTAAAACAACACTGCAGTTGCCGCTTGGCAACTGCAGAATTTATATTTAAAGGAAGATAAATATGAAATTCAACATACTTACTCTTTTTCCCGATATGTTCAAAGGTGTGCTTGAAGAAAGCATCATCGGCAGGGCAGAAAAAAAGGGAATACTTTCGTTTAATTATGTTAATATAAGAGACTTTACCAATGACAAACACGGCAGAGTGGATGACTATGCCTATGGCGGCGGCACAGGTCTTGTTATGGCTGTACAGCCTATTTATGACGCATGGAAAAGTGTTTGCGGCGAAAAAAAGAAATTTACTGTATATATGTCGCCGCAGGGAAAACCTCTAAATCAGCAGCTTGTACAGCAGCTTTCGGGATATGACGAGCTTGTCATTATCTGCGGTCATTACGAAGGTATTGATGAAAGAGTAATTGAAGAAGTTGTTGATATGGAAATATCAATCGGCGACTATGTTCTTACAGGCGGCGAAATTCCTGCAATGGCAATGATTGATGCACTGTCCCGTCTTGTTCCGGGCGTGCTTCCGGGTGAGGAGGCATATTCCGAAGAATCGCATTATAACGGACTTTTAGAATATCCCAACTATACACGTCCCGAAACAATTCTTGGCAAAAAAGTGCCCGATGTTCTTCTTTCGGGTCACCATAAAAATATTGTAATGTGGAAACGTAAGCAGTCACTTTTCAGAACATGGCTTAAACGCCCCGATTTACTGCGCAAAGCAAAGCTTTCGAAAGAAGATGAAAATTTCGTTAAAAAGCTTAAATATAAACGCCGAAACAAGGTCAAAAGTGCCGTTTGGGATGAATAATTTTGTGCATGGTGCATAAAAAATAACAAATTGTACACAATTTTTTGACCGATTTAGTCAAAATGCTTATTTAATTTTCAAATCATTGTACATAAATACTAAATACAACATTGTTCAAATATGTTATAATAAATATATAGCTTATATAAAAGCTTTGGAAATTGGAAATGGAGATGATTTGAAAATGAACATTTATGAAGGGAAAAAAATCAGAAACATAGCTTTATTATCACACAGTAAAGCAGGCACAACATCACTTGCAGAAGCAATGGCTTACAATGCGGGCGTAATTTCCAGAATCGGAAAAGTAGAAGACGGAAATACTGTTTGTGATTATGATTCTGAAGAAGTAAAAAGAAACTTTTCGATTCGCTCCTCTCTTGTTGCTCTTGAGTGGTCGGGTCATAAGATTAATATTATAGATACTCCGGGTTATTTTGATTTTGTAGGCGAAATGGACAGCGCAGTTGCTGCTGCTGATCTGGCACTCGTTGTTTTAAGCGGAAAATCCGGCGTTGGCGTTGGAACTGAAATAGCTTTCAAAAAAGCCGAAAAAGCGGGCAAACCTGTTATGTTTTATGTGAATAAGGTTGACCACGAAAACTCTCATTTTGATAAAGTTGTTGAACAGATGCAGGGCATTTTCGGACCCAAAGCTGTGCCGATACAGATTCCGATTTTTGAAGATGCAGAATATAAGGGATATGTTGACGTTGTTGAAAATAAAGCCTATATTTTTGAAGGCGATAAAAAACGTGTTACAGATATTCCCGAAGAATATTACGCTCAGGCACAGGATGTAAAAGGTGCAATTTGTGAGCTTATTGCCGAAGCGGACGAAGAGCTTCTTGAAAAATTCTTCTCCGACCAGCCGTTTACATATGAAGATTTAAAAGGCGGTATATACAAAGCAGTAATTGAAAAAAGCATATATCCGATTATGTGCGGTAGCGCAACAAGTAACAAAGGTGTTGTAGGTCTTATGGATAGCCTTGTACTGTTTGCACCGTCACCTGAAGATATGCCTGCAAAATCTGCAATGCTCGGCGAAGAAATTGCTGAAATCGAATTTGGCGATGATAAACCGCTCGCAGCACAGGTATTCAAAACAATTATTGACCCGTTTGTTGGAAAACTTTCACTTGTTCGTGTATATTCCGGCAGCGTTGGCAAAAACGCAAGCCTTTACAATGTAAACAAAGCAATAACCGAAAAAATCGGTGCGGTAATGACACTTTGCGGCAAAGAAAAAATTGAAGTTGACAAAGTGTGTGCAGGCGATATTTTTGCAGTTGCAAAGCTTACAGATACCGAAACAGGCGACACATTTACAACACAGGGCAAAGCGTACAAGTTTGATGAAATAGACTTCACACCTGCTGTTTATACAATGGCAATTGCACCAAAAGCAAGAGGCGATGAAGAAAAAATCAGCGCAGGTATGCAGAAGCTTCTTGAAGAAGATAAAACTCTTAAATTTGAAAATAATTCCGAAATAAAACAGCTGCTTGTATCAGGTCTTGGCGATCAGCATATTGACATTGTTGTAAGCAGACTTAAAGCAATGGGAACAGATGTAGAGCTTTCACAGCCGAAAGTGCTTTACAGAGAAACCATAACAAAGAAAATCCAGGCTGAAGGAAAACATAAGAAACAGTCCGGCGGACACGGTCAGTACGGTCACGTTAAAATTGAGTTTGAACCGTGTGACGGTGAAGGTCTTGTGTTTGCTGAAAATATCTTCGGCGGTAGTGTGCCGAAAAACTTCCATCCTGCAGTAGAAAAAGGACTTCAGGAAATGATGAGTGAAGGTATTCAGGCAGGTTATAAAGTTGTTGGCGTTAAAGCAACACTTTACGACGGCTCTTATCACGATGTTGACTCATCTGAAATGGCGTTCAAAATGGCGGCACACCTTGCATTTAAAGAACTTGTAAATGCCGGTCCGATTATCCTTGAGCCTATCGGACATCTTGAAGTTGAAATTCCGGATGAATTTACGGGCGACATCATGGGTAACATAAACAAGAAACGCGGTAGAGTGCTTGGTATTGAACCGGGCAGAGTTATTGCTGAAATCCCGATGAGCGAAATGTACAGATATGCCATTGACCTTCGTTCAATGACACAGGGCAGAGGTAGCTTCACGTTTGAATTTGAACGTTATGAACAGGCACCTCCGGCAGTTGTACAGAAAATTATAGAAGAAAACAAAGGTTAATTTTACAAAAAACAAGAGAGGCGGCTGAAATGTGATTTCAGTCGCCTGTTATTTAGGAAGAAACTTATGAATATTTACGCACTTATTGTAACAACTGTATATCTGATAAACATTGTTGTTGTGGCAGGAATGGTCTTTTTTAAAGAAAAGGATGTTAAATCCACAATGGGATGGATTTTTATATTCATGCTTTTGCCGTTTGTGGGATATATAGTATATTTCCTTATAGTAAGCACAACAAAGTTTAAAATTCTTTCAAGAAAATACAGCCTCAAAAAGCTTGAGGAAGGATATAATCAGGTGCTCCTGCAGAATATTGAAAATATAGAAACGGGAAAGCTTGATGAAAAAATCAACCCCGACTTTGCGGATATGATAAAGTTTAACGCAAAAAACGGCGGTTGCGTATATTCTTCAGATAATAATGTAGAGCTGTTTACAAGCGCAAAGGATAAGTATGAGCGGATGTTTGCCGAAATTGAAAATGCGCGCGAAAGCATTAATGTGCTTTATTTTATAATAAAAACAAAGGATGACATCGGCAAAAAGTTCATTTCACTTCTTGCAAAAAAAGCTCGTGAGGGTGTGGAAGTGCGCCTTATATATGACCGTCTTGGTATGATGAAAAACCGGCGACGGAATTTTAAAGAGCTGACAGATGCCGGCGGAATGGTATATGCTTTTTTACCATCTGTGCTTGGCAGTCTTATTCAGGCAAACTACCGTATGCACAGAAAAATAGTTGTTATTGACGGGAGCGTGGCATATACTGGCGGAATAAACATTGGTGACGATTATCTCGGGCTTGACCCGAGGGTGCACCCGTGGCGTGACAGCGCAGTGCGCATAACCGGCTCGGCGGTGCAGGCGGTTCAGCTTCGGTTTTTATCGGACTGGGAATATCTTGATAAACAGGCAGGGAGTTGGCGTGCATACCCCTCTAAAGTGGATAACATAGCGCATATGAAAAAATATTTCAGGTTGCCGGAACAAACCGGCAATATGGGAGTGCAGATTATTTCTTCAGGACCGGATTCAAATAATGCACCAATAAGGGATGCATATCTTAAAATACTGTCATCCGCAAAGGATTATGTATATATTGAAACTCCGTATCTTGCGCCTGATGAAACTCTGTTGTCGGCGTTTCGTATGGCGGCACGGTCGGGTGTGGATGTGCGGATAATCATTCCCGGAGTGCCGGACAAAAGATTTGTTTATTACGGCACAATGTCGCATATTGATGAGCTTCTTAATTATGGAATAAAAGTGTATATCCATGAAGGGTTTATTCATTCAAAAATGATAGTGGCGGATGATTTTGTGAGTGCGGTAGGCAGTGCGAATTTTGATATGCGATCGTTCCTTATAAACTTTGAAATGACGGCGCTTGTTTATGATGATGCATTTGCCGATCAGTGTAAAAATGCATATTTTGAAGATTTAACACATTCAAAAGAAATAAATGTAAAGGAATTTAACGCTCGGAGTCGAATTAAGAAGATGAAGGAAGCCGCGTGGCGGCTTTTAACACCTTTTATTTAGGAGAAAATATTAGTATGGAAATAACAAAGCTTGATTGCGGAATAAGACTTGTATATGATAAATGTCCGCATTCAAAAAGTGTGTCCGTTGGCGTATGGATTGGCAGCGGCACCATAAACGAAACAGAAAAGTTCTGGGGGATATCCCATTTTATTGAACATATGCTCTTTAAAGGAACAAAGTCAAGAACAGCAAAGGATATTGCGGTTTCAATGGATAAAACAGGCGGTCAGCTTAATGCATTTACTGCGCACGACTGTACCTGTGTGTATTCAAAAACCCTTGCGGAAGACCTTGATTTTGCGCTTGAGCTTATTGCAGATATGCTTCTTAATTCAAAATTTGATAAGAAGGATATTGCTACTGAAAAGACAATAGTTGAAGAAGAAATTGATATGTATGAGGATAATCCGGAAGAGCTCGCCCACGATATTCTGGCAGGGATTTGCTTTGAAGGACACAGCCTTGGCTGGAATATTCTTGGTTCGCACGAAAGTGTGAATTCGTTTGATAAAAAGCTTATTAAAGAATATATGGACCTTCGCTACTGCGCTGATGAAATTGTTATTTCGGTTGCAGGCGCATTTGATGAAACATCAATCGCAGAAAAATGCGAAAAATATTTTGGCGGTGTAAGGAAAGAAAAAAGTGTAAACCTTGTAACAGCAACGCCGGAATATAAAAAAGGAGAAATCGTCCGTTATAAAGATATTGAACAGGCGCACATTGCAATTGGTCTGCCCGGTCTTTGCTATAACGATGAAAAAATGTATGCGCACACGCTTATCTGTAACGTGCTTGGCGGCAGTATGAGCTCGCGTCTTTTTCAGCATATCAGGGAAGAAAAGGGTATGGCATATTCGGTATACAGTTTTCCGAACGTGTTTAAAAACGGGGGATACACTTCTGTTTATGCAGGGTGCAACGCCGAAAACATTGATGCCGTGTCGGCAATGATTGAAGATGAGCTTTATAACATACATAAAAATGGCATTACGGTGCAAGAATTTGAGGATATGAAACAGCACCTTAAAGCCGGGATAATTCTTGCTTCCGAAAGTGCAGGAAACAAAATGTCCACAATGGGTAAACAGCTTATTTTAAGAAATAAAATTGTAACCGACGATGAGGTTATAAAAATAGTGGAAAATCTTTCTATGGAAGATGTGGAAACTTGTCTTTACCTTTTTAATCCCGATAAAATTTCAAAAGTACGGCTTATGCCAAAACAGTAAAATTTTGGGTTAATATCCATTCATTTTAACTTATATTAATTGCACAGGCGAAAAGAATAAATGTAGAATAATTTAAGGAGAATGATTATGGATACGAAGGATTTGGTTTGGAATATATTTTGCAAAACCGGAAACATAAATGATTATTTATTTTACAAAGGTCTTTCCGGAAGTGTGGAGGAAATAAATGAATCTGATAAAAACCAGGGGACTGGTACTGAAGAGCATTTCATACGGTGAATACGATAAAATCCTGACGGTGCTTACACAGGAAGCGGGCAAAATTTCCGTTATGGTTAAGGGTGGCAAAAGCATCAACCACGGAAAAAGCTCGCAAACTCTTTTGTTTTCATACGGAGATTATATTCTGTACGATAAAGGCGGTATGTACATACTGTCTTCGGCAGAGGTTATAGAAAGTTTTTATGATCTTACAAAGGACCTCGATAAACTGAATCTTGCATCGGAAATCTTGCAGTTTATAAATTTCACCTGCGACGAAAGTGAGGACCTTTCTGATCTTCTTCGCGTTACGCTCAACACTTTGTATGCGCTTGTGCATTACGATAAATCACTTGCAATGGTAAAAGCGGTGTTCTACACAAAAATGTGTGAATGTCTTGGGATTGCGCCTGCTCTTGGGGTGTGCATGGAATGCGGTGACGTGCAGATGGGAAAATTCTCGCCATCATTTGGAGGCACACTATGTGCTGACTGCGCATCCGAATGTCCCGATGCAGTTTCTGTTTCGCCGCAGACGGCGCAGGTAATGGAATATATTCTGAGCTGCGACATTAAAAAGATGTTTTCTTTTAAAGCGGCGGAAGAAGATTTTACAAATGTTTATACATTAATCAAAGAGTTTATAAAAATTCATCTGGATTATGAAATATAGGTGATACGATGATTAAAAAGTTTTTACTTGAAAATGGTGCGTCGGAGGTTGGATACGCCTTAATTGACGGGCACCACAGCGAGCTTCTTAAAGAATACGCCGGTGCTGAAAAATATAAATATGCCATTTCTGTTGTGGTACGGCTTTCGGGCGGTGCGCTTGACGGAATTACGGACCGACCGACCCATACATATTTTCAGCATTACAGAACAGTAAATGCATTTATTGACCGTCTTGTTTTAATGGCAGGAATGGAAATTCAGAAAATGGGATACGAGTATATTCCCGTTGCCGCATCGCAAAGCATAGGCGGATATACGGGGCTTTTTCAGCATAAAACCGTTGCCCGACTTGCAGGGCTTGGCGGTATCGGCAAAAGCGGACTTTTTATTTCAAAAAAATACGGCCCGAGAGTAAGACTCGGGTCGATACTTACAAATATGCCTCTTGACTGCGGAGTGCCGTTTGAAGAGGATTTATGCGGCGACTGCAATATCTGCAGTACTCTTTGTCCGGCAATGGCAATTTCAGGTCGGGTCTTTTCGCTTGATAATCCCGACGATACGCTGGACAGGCACGCCTGCAGTACTTATATGAAAGAGCATTTCAAGGATATCGGCAGAGGCGTTGTGTGCGGAATTTGCGTAAAAAACTGTCCACATGGGATTAAATGAACTTCTCGTATATAGAAATCAAATATTCAAACTGTGCAGAAAACGATTTGTCTTCTGCATTTTTTGTTTTTTCGAGGTTGGTTTTGCAGATGCCAAGCTGTTTATTGATATATTCGGCAAAAATCGGGTCATCTTTGATAAACGGAGATACAATATAATCTTCATCCGAAAAAACCTGACCTGTGCCGTATTCACAGGCGATGACGGTATATATTTTATCTTTTTCTGCGGCAAGACGCTCCGCCGTTATTATCATACCGTTTTCGTGCAGTTTCCTGCGCACAAGCGGAATATCCGTCATAGGCTGAAGAACCATTTTTTTAATGCCAAGAGGTTTCGGTTTTTCAAGCATATGCGATATGATTTCGCCGCCCATTCCGGCAATAACAACAGTTTCGGCTTCATTATCCTTTATGTTGTCAAGCCCGTCGGAAAGCCGAAGAGCAATTTTGTCTGAAAGTCCTGCTTTTCTTATGTTTTTATCTGCGCGCTCGAGCGGTCCTTCGTTTATATCTGCCGCAACCGCTGTTGAAATAAGGCCTTTTTGCATAAGATAAATCGGGATATATGCATGGTCCGTGCCAATATCGGCAAGGGATAAGCTTTTTCCTGCAAGGTCAGCCACAGCTGAAAGTCTGGGTGTTAAATTCATGAAATATCATCTCCTGACATAAACATTTGCGTTCCGGGAACGCGGATAACACTGCCTTCAAGCTCAAGCAGGGTAATATGCCCGTTAATCTTGGGAAGCGGCAAGTGTGTTATTTCGGCAATTTCACCTGCGGTTTTCGGACCTTCTTTAAGAACGGCTAAAATTGTATCCGAAAACGGCGATTCATATGTAGGAGAATCGGGAATTTCAAATGCTACGTTGCTTTGTTTAAAAGTTTTGGTCTTGAAAAACTGCGGATATGCAGATTTATATTCTTCTAAAATATCTTTAACACATCCTACTTTTTTTGCGCCGTCGGCAATAAGGCTGCGGCATCCGGCGAATGCGCTGTCGTTTTCATCGCCGGGGAATGCAAACACATCTCTGCCCTGATCAGCGGCGTGTGATGCAGTGCTGAGAGCACCACTTCGTTCAGGCGCTTCAACAACAATAACACCGTGGCAAAGTCCGCTTAAAATGCGGTTTCTTTCGGGAAAATGATAGCCAGCAGGAGCAGTATCAAAAGGATATTCGGACAAAATGCATCC
>JAFVVU010000232.1 GCA_017502065.1 Clostridia bacterium
TGTAATTTCACCTCTTACTGTGTTAAACACCGCTTCCGCTTTTGTGGATGCAGGTACGATACAAACAATATAATCCGCACTCATCATTGTCGGGATTGTAAGTGTAAGAGCGTTTTTCGGAACGTCATCAATGGTTTTGAAGCATCCGTCATTAACCTGCTGCTGACGGCACATTTCGTCAAGGTCAACCACTTTGATTATTTCTTTATCGTCAAATTTCGCAACGTGCGGGTCGTTAAATGCAATATGTCCGTTTTCACCGATACCCATGCAAACCATATCAATTTTTCTTGATGAGAGAAGTGCGCCGTAACGTGCACATTCTTCTTTAGCATCAGCTTCGCTGTTTATGTAGTTAACTTCTTTAAACGGAACTTTTCCGAAAATTTTATCTTTAAGGAAGTTACCGAAGCCCTGCGGTGCATCTTTTGAAAGACCGATATATTCGTCCATATGGAACGCATTTATTCTGCTCCAGTCGATGTCTTTATCCTCAATAAGAGATGCAAGGAATTCGTTCTGTGACGGTGCCGCCGCAAAAATCATATTGATTTCATCTTTTTTGGAAAGAAGGTCTTTTATGATTCCTGCCGCATAAACTGCCGCATTTTTGCCCATATCGGGTCTTGAGCTGTAAACTTCAACATCAAGTTTGTCTGTTTTTATTTTTTTAAGTAACATTTGCCATTCCTCCTTATAGTAAAAATTATACTACATAAAAAAGCAAAAAACATTGTATTTTTTGCTTTTAACATTCATTATTTTGTTTTATTTTTGTCCCCCGGCGTTCTTCCGAGAATCTTTTTATAGGTGCGGTAGAAGTTGGAATAGTTGTTGAATCCCACCGCAAAACACGCGTCAATGGCGCTTTTTCCGGAATATATAAGCTCGTCGGCATAGATAATCTTTTTATTCGCAACGTAGTGGTTGAGCGTAAAGTTTGTGCAGGTTTTGAACAAATGCGAAAGATAATATTTGCTTACAAAAAATCTGTTTGCCAGATTTTCAAGGGTAAGATTTTCACAAATATTACTGTTTATGTATGTAAGCACCTCGTTAATGAGCTTGTTATCGGTATACGGAATTTCATCCCTGCCCTGATTGTTGATTGCACGCGCAGCACCTGAAAGAATAAGTGAAAGAAAACACTTTATTTCAAGCTCATTTTTTACTTTGCCTTTTACGAGTTCTTTCATTTTGTATATATATTCGGCAATACCCTCTTTTTCGGCAAGGTCTGCCGGAATAAAGTTGGAAAAACCGGGCATTTTGTCGGTAAAAGGGCGCAAAAGAGACGGCGCTTCTTTTACAAAAGCGTCAAGATAATCTTTAGTGAACAAAATTACAATTCGTTCAAAATCGGCAGTTTTATCAAACTGTATCTGGTGCAGCTCAATATTGTTAAGAAGAATTATATCCCCTTTATTCATTTCGTAGCTTCTGCCCTCAACATAAAAAGTTGCGCCTTCCGAAAGCAGCATAAATATTTCATAATACCTGTGGTTGTGAATGGGATATGCGTTTTTTTCACTGCCACTGTCCACCGAATGATGAATTACAAAATTCGTGTTCGCCGACGTGTAATTTACAAGCTCCATATATTTTCACCCTAAGGTTATTATAACATAAATTTAATTTATTGCAATAATTTATTTATAATGGTATAATATAAATGAGTTGCCTTGCGGCATGAA
>JAFVVU010000026.1 GCA_017502065.1 Clostridia bacterium
GGGAGGACACATTATGAAAAAACTACTTTCGATTTTAATTTTACTTTGTATTACCCTTACTGCTTTTTCCGGCGTAGGCGTACTTGCGGCAAAAAAAGATGAACCTGAAGTTCAGATTGCATCATTTGCTGCAAACGGAAGCTTTGAAAATATTACAGCCGACGGAAAACCGGATAAATGGAATATAAGCTCCGTTACAAAAATGGACGAGCATGTTCAGATTTCCGATAAAGCAAAAGATGACGAAAAAAGTATCTATATGCAGGGCGAAACCGGTGCAAGCTCCGGTAAAATGGTTTCACAGCTTATTTCGGGTCTTATGCCGGGAAGCAAATATAAGGTTACATTTTATGCACGTATTGATGCTGTAGCAGGTAACAGATCAGGTTCTGTTGACATTTATTTCCGTGACTCTGCAGGCGCTACAATCAAATACGGTACAAGCAATGTAGAAAGAATAGAATTTCAGGATATTGATAAAAAATGGCATAAATATGAACATGAAATGATAGCTCCTGAAAGAACTGTAGGTGCGCAGCTTTGTGTGCGTATGTATGACGGTACAGTAGGATATGTAGATAATATTGAGTTTACCGGGGAAGTTGCGCCGCAGATTTGTAAAGTTTTGGATCCACTTCCGGGTGAAGAAAATATGCTTAAAAACTCAAGTCTTGAAGAAATTGGTGATGACGGTAAGCCTGTAAATTGGAAAATCAACGCAGTAGACAAGGTTAAAGTTGTTGATGATCCGCAGCAGGGCAAAGTTCTTCGTTATGAATCAGCAGACGCGTCGCACCCGTGGGCAAGTCAGGAGATTTCGGGAGATTTTGAGGTTGGTGCTACATATCAGGTAAGCGCAATGCTTAAAACTGAATATGTTCCGTCACTCGGAACAAACAAAGGACCGTCCTTTAAACTTGAATTTTACGATGCAAACAGAACACCTATGTATGAAAAATATGCAACAGATTTCCAACTTACAAGCGGACTGTGGCAGAAGGTTGCAATGCAGTTTGTAATGCCTGAAGGAACAAAATATATAAATATTTATCCGCGTCTTTATTCTCATGGTATAATTTATTACGACGATATTCAGTTCCATAAGGTTAAAGATATTCCGCCGTTTACAATGGATTCAAAAAGTATGCTCTATACCGACTGGAAACAAGGCAACGTGCAGCTTACTGCAAACCACCTTGCAGCAGGGGATTCATATGATGTGAAAATCAAATACGGCGAAGAAATTATTTTTGAAGAAACGGTTCCTGCACAGGAATATCTTGAATATGTATTCTCACTTGCACTTCTTGAAAACAAGGGAAAAGAATATACACTTGAAGTTTCATATGTTGATGGTGACGGTAACGTTCTCCAGACTGAAACCGATGATATGTACCGTTTTGACAGACCGACTGCACTTACAACTGACGGTCAGTGTCTTGATGCAAACGGAGAAATTTTCTATCCCGTACTTGGATACCACGTTCTTTATGAAGATTTTGAAATGGTTGAAAAGCTTGGTGTAAACCTTCTCCGCAGCGGTGACAATAAAGATAAAACACAGCGTGCAGGCGTCAGCCCGGCATGGCGTGAAAGTACAAAAAAATGGCTTGACGATGCATGGTACAACCACGGTATGATGACAATGATTTGTCTGTACGGCGGTGGTGGTACTTTCGGTACAGAAGAATACTATCAGAATGCAATCAAGTTTGTTGAAGACCTTGGTGATCATCCGGGACTTTACGGATACCTTGTTCAGGACGAACCGTATAACGACTGGATGGATTCCCGTGTTGACCAGCAGCTTAAAGAAATTTACTGCAAAATAAGAGAAATTGACAGCGAAAATGTTATCGTTCACGTTTCCAACAGAGAACGTGCGTGGGAAGAAAGTACTGACTGGGCGGATATTGTAATCCTTGACAGATACCCGACAACAGCGCTGTTTGAAAACCTGCAGTACAACTTTATCAAACACGCGCAGAAAACAAGTGAATACAAAAAACCTGTATGGACACTTTACCAGACAAGCCAGATGTCAAGTGCCTTTGTAAGAACAGACGAAAAACAC
>JAFVVU010000233.1 GCA_017502065.1 Clostridia bacterium
CAAGCGCCGCAAAGTGAACATTCGTAAACGTCGTTTATTATGTCTTCGGAATATTCAACGGAATCACGTGCAACAAGGGAAAGACCGAGGGCACGTGCTCGTGCAGTATTTCTTTCAAGCCCCGTTGCATTGCCGATGGGACAAACATGGTGACACATCCAGCAAAAACGGCAGCTGTCTATATGTTCTTTTGATTTATTAGTAAATTGCATCGTAAATACCTCCTTATAATCCAAGCTTGAACGGATTCATAATGCCATTGGGGTCAAGCTGCTTTTTAATTCCTTCAAACACTTGCATAGCAGGTCCGTACTGTTCTTTCATAAGTCTGCCAAGCTTGATACCTACACCGTGGTGGTCGTTTACAACACCACCGTTTGCAAGTGCTGTTCTTACGCCGCAATTCCATATTGCCTGATGGAGTCGGAATGCTTCGTGCGGATCCTGAGGAACCTTATCACCGTCAACGATGAATCTGTCGTAAATCATACAACCCCATTCATACCAATGTGAGAAGTGAGCAATAAATTTAGCCTGTGGGAAGTTTGTTTCGATTGCTTCTTTCATTGCCCAGTATATTTTTTCGATTTTGTCATAGGGAGCAATAGTGTCCATTGTACCAAAACACTGTGGAATATCCATCATATGTCCCGGATAGAAGAAGGTAATCTTTTCTTTCCACCACTTTTCACCGTATTCTCCGCCCAAATCTTCTGCACCGTATTTGTTGAAAGTTTCAAGAAGGATTTTCATTTCAAGGTCTGCCATTTCTTTAACGCCTTCGATGGCTATATTCATAAATGCACCTTTCTTTTCAACTCCTACAATCTTCTTGATAAGTGATACGGTTTCTGCTTCGTCATAAAGACGCATAACGGACGGTTTGAATTTCTGTAAAAGCTCACGGCTTGCATTAAATGCATCTGTCATATTGTGGAATAAAAAGCCTCTGAACTGTCTTGATTCAGGCTGTTCATATATTCTCATCTGAGCTTTTGTCATAACACCGAGTGTACCTTCAGAACCAATGAAAATCTGGTTAAGGTCAGGGCCTGCAGCGTGTTTCGGAGCAGGGGAGGTTTCAATAATATCACCATTAGGAAGAACAACCTCCATCTGAAGAACCATATCGTCTATTTTTCCATATTTTGTAGAAGAAACACCGATGCCTCTGTGAGCAAGGAATCCTCCTACTGTGGAACATGTAAGAGATGACGGATAGTGCATTGTTGCATAACCTTTTTCGTTGGCTGCCCACTCAATATGCTTATAAATAGCACCGGTACCGCATTCTATGTACATACTCTGTTCATTTACATCATAAATTTTATTCATTCTCTTTGTGTCAAGAACAATACCACCGCAAACGGGAATAGCACCACCCTGAGTTCCGCCGCCTGCACCCCATGTTGTAACGGGAATTTTGTAATAATTGGCTATTTTAAGTACTGCCGAAACTTCTTTTGCATTTTTCGGTGCTACAATAAAGTCACCTTCAGGCATACGAAGTCCGCGGTCTGCCCACATTCTGGAAAGCCAGAAATAGTCAACGCTGTGTGCGAGTTTGTCGATTGTTCTTGTTGAACAGTTTTCTCTTCCGACAGCATCCTCTAATTCAGTTGCAATCACATCAAATAAAAAGTCTGTCATCTTGATTACCTCTCTTTATGTAAATAATTTGTTTTAATTCACGTGCAAAAAGCAATCTCACCTCAGAAAGATTGCTTTTGCGCTTTTATAAAGGAAAGAAAAATAGGAGATTAATACAATATTGCATTAATCGGAATGATATTTAGAAAACTATCCCACAGAAATACTTTGTAAGTATATCCCGAGGAGAGGGGAATAGTTTCTGTTGCTAAGTCAAAAACTCCGCCTTCGTATTGGTTGCCAAAAGTTGAAGCAATATCCGAAAGGCGTCCTTCAGTGTCGTATACTGCAATAATAAGTGTAAGCGCAGGGTATCCGACAGATTTTTTGTAATATGTCATTTCACCGGAAATGGTGTTGTTTTCGATTGTAATTTTTGGTTTGGAGATTATAGTATCTTTTGTATGGACAAGCTTGATACTGTTTACAAAAATGTAATTTGTGCCGGCTACTATAGAAAGTCCGTCGGTACTGTCTGCTGCAAAATAATAAGTACCAAGATTTATCCAGCTGCCACATTCGCCTGAAAAGAATATGTCGGTAACGTCGGTTGTTTTGCCGCCTGCAGAGACTTTTAACGAAGCACCAGATGGGATGGAAGAGTTTCCGTCGGGTTTATAGATAAACAATTCCATAAGTCCGATTTCTTCGATGGGAAAATGGATGCTTTTGCCGTCTTCGGCATTTGAAACATCGGCAATCACATTATAAAATGTATTGCTGCCGTTTTCACCCTTATTTATGCTTGGTGCCCAAAGCCCGGTTTTTTCAACCGACGGGCTGCTTACGTTTATAGTGCCTGTAGCATAAACTATGTAAAAATTGTAGGTTTCGGAAAGGGAACCATTTGCTACTGTAAGGTTTACTTTGTTAACTCCTGTATTAAGTGCAATATTAAGGGGTTCTTCTTCTATTGCATAAATTCCGTTTATGGTTATATTTGCAGTATAGTCTGATACATAAGGAGTAACAGATGCGGATTTTTCGGAAGATAATATCACATGTCCGTCAAGCTCGGTTGCAACAATATTTTCTCCGCAAACGCTTGCACTTGTAAGCATAGTTGATGCGGAGGCAGATATTTGTAATTGTATGAGAAGAATAATAACAGAAATCAGCACAGCAAATATCTTTTTCAAAAAAATCCCTCCTTTTATGCATATAATCGTCACTTATAGGATACCATTTTTGGAATAAATTTGTCCATATTAAAAAAGCTGTAAAACTATAAGAAAAAGCCAACAAAATCCGAGAATATTTTTCTTTGATGCGGTATAATAAAGTGATTTCACACCTTATGATACAATGCTGATTTTATCCGTCCCATTCACCCCACAAAAAATTCAAATATTATATATGTAAGAATTGATTTTATGAAAAATAATAAAAAGGCGGTTAAAAGTTCGAATTATTTCTTCGAGCATAAGCTTTTTAAGCGCTTTGAAAAATTGGCTTTTTTTTATATTTTATTGGCTAAATGCAAATGGAAAAAAGCTCGTCCGTATGATAAAATTAACGTAGGAAATTCTACGCAAAAAAAGGAGAGGCCACTGATGAAATTTATAAGAAGCGCGGCGTGGTTGATTGTACTTGCAATTTTTGCTCTTAACATTATAAATGTTGGTGCGGTCAATGCAGAAGAAACATATACTAACATATTGCTTAAGCCCGAAGAATTTTCCATAACTGACACCTCGCCCGATTGCAGGGATAAAATTATTTCAAATGCGGAAAGCGGTTCTCTTTTCAGAACGTTACGGTATTCGCTGTATGATTCGGCAATCCAGAAATATAATGATGTGCAGCCGGCAAAGCCTATGGTGGCAACCATTGAAATCACTGAAGCAGGTTACTACAACATTTGGGGCTATGCGGCAAACAATCTTGTCGGAACAGATGCAGAAACAGGGATGGAGTATGCTTATGCTCCGCGTACGGACAAGAAAACAAAATATATACAGATAGGTGTGGATGAAACCTATATAGATACACAGTACACAAGTGATTATAACGTTTGTTATGATTGGGTATGCAGCTCACAAGCGGTATATTTATCGGCGGGCACGCATGAAATCAAACTTACAGCACCGAAACCAAGCGCCATAATTCAACTTGTATACATTACGAACTGTTTGACACTGGAACTTAAAAGTGCTTATGATTCGGGTTATCCGCTGCCGAACTCGGCGAATTACACTGCAGATGTGGCAAATGCATATAGAACGGAGCAAATGAGTATGCTTGGCGCCTATGCGGAGTCAAAAGGACCTGTTCCTGCAATAGATCCGGAACTTCTTGATTATGACAAACATGGCGGAACAGAAAAAACCATACCGAACTTCAGTTTCAGCTGGGAGAATTCAACCTTCAGGGGATCGGCGATATACGAATATTACACACTTGGAGGAAATGCCGGATGTTATTCCATTAAAGCGCCGGAAAATGCTACAAATAAAATGACGGGACTTCGAAGCCGTGATACGTTTGAAATGCTGCCAAACAGGAAATATCTTATTTCAGCACTTGTGTATACGGATTTTGAAAGAACCACCTGCGAAGCAAGTTTTGGCCTTTCGGTGATTTATAATGGGGAAACACGATATTTGACATTAAAAGGTCTGGAAGATGCGAATACAGGTGAATGGAAAAGAGTGGAGCTGTATATAGATTCCCCTGCGGAAGCGGCAGCAGAAGGGGAAAACATACAGGCAAGGCTTGAAATGGCTTTGTCGGCATTTGGTACAGATGACGTTTTGTACGTATCTGATTTACATGTGATTGAACTTCCGGTAACAGAGCTTGTACCTTACGGTGCAGGAGAGAATATGACCTATATTGGAAGCAGCGAAGCATCAAACATGTCGGTTGAAATCTGTGAAGACAGTGGAGATAAAATCACAATAGAAACAACCGGTGCAAAATATGTGTTTGATAAAGTAAGCGGTATTCTTGAAGGAACACAGCTTGTAAATGAAACTCGCAAGGTTGTAACTGTAATGTTCAATAAACCGCTGGAAGACTTGAACATATTGTCGTATTCTGATAAGGAGGCTATCCTTACAACAGGTGAAGGCGGCATGACGTTCGGTATTCAGATGGACGGAATGGTATTTATTTCAACCCATGATACCGATTTGGAAATCACCTGCACAGCGGAAATTGCAGGCCTGTGGAACAGACTTAAGGCAGGACACCTGAATGCTATTGATGAGGTTGGAGGATTTGCGGCAAATATTGTTCTGCAGCCCGGGACCGGAAGGGTTGCAAGATGCGAAGCACTTACCGACATAGATTTTGACGGTGTTGCCAATGATACAAATTTTATAAGTAATTCAGAACCGGGTTGGGCTGTTAAATGGACTATAAGCTCGGGCGAAATGCTTGGCGTGTCTGTTTTTCCGCCAAAACCATATGACTGGGATGCATCATTCAACACTAACTATAAGATATACACATATAACACATTGCCGATGGATGAAAACGGCACAGCGGCAAAAACACTTGATACTGATAAAAGAACGTATGGTATAGATTACGCACTTTTATGGAATTCGTGTTACCGTGGAAGTGCACTGTATTATGGAAATACGGTTACTCCCATCGATGAAGAGGTATATAAATTCCAGATACAGAGCATTAAAGATGCAGGCATGAAAAGTCTTGCATACATTGGATTTTATGCGTGGAAAAGCGGAGATCCGTACGAGTATCTTAATGAAGTGAAACGCCACCGGGACGAATACGGCCTTGAAGGAGTTTATGTTGATGGCGTGCCGGATCAGGACTGGATGTCTTCCTACATATGTATGAGAGGACTAAGAGAACTGTTTCCTGACGGACCGATAATTCTTCATGCAACGGGAAAAACGGGAAACGGAGGACCACCTCTTGCGGTGCCGGATATGCTTATTCCTGCAGTTGATACCTATTCAACAGCAACTCTCCGTGGTGAGGAGGTTGTCGGTAACGGAACAGAATGGAATTACACAAGGTTTATAACAAATGGCTTTAATACCACGGGTGTGGTGGGAATACAAAAAGGTGATGCATGGCATTACGAGGATGAACAAACTGTTATTCCACAGATAAACCAGGACATAATCAACCTGATGTCCGGAGGCAGAGCAAGATGGCAGGGAATTTCATTCTCAAAATATCTTACTGTGTTAAATACCCTGGAGGAAAATTATAAACTGAACGGTACGGATAATGATTACTTTATGGGATACTATGTACCTCTTGTAAGAACACTTGCAAAACCAATGCTTCAGCCGTACGAAGCACAAACCGTTTTTGCGGATGATTTTGAAACCGCTTCAGTTTGGAAAAGGACGGACGGAGTTTTAATCGAAAACGGACAACTTGTTATAAGGGATAATTCGGAAGCACTGTGCAGTGCAGAGCATGGGTTTACACCTGTTGCGGGAACGGCAATTGCGGAATACAGCTTCCTTGCAGATGATGAAATAACAAGCACACAGTATCTGAAAGACAGTAAGGGAAATACGGTTCTTGCAATTCAGCTTGTAAACGGTGAAATCAGGTACCTTGATGGTAGTGGCGGATACAAAACGGCAGGTACCTATACAAGCGGAACATGGAATAAAATAACGGTTAAAATTGATAGAATTTCGGGAACGTATGAACTATATATAAATGACATTCTTACAGTAGAAGATGCAGTTTGTGCATCACAATCGGGAATTGCAAACATTGTATTTGTAACCCATAAATCGTCTGTTGGTGAAATACTGTTTGATAATGTAAATGTAAAACGTGAACTATAAGCGGGAGGGATTTTATGAAAAAATTAAAAAACATTATGTCACTGTTGTTGGCATTGTGCATTGTTTTTTCTTCAATGGTTATTTTTGCAAATGAAGAACTGATAACCGAAGAAATTAAAAACATTAACTCGCATAAATATACGGGTGCACCTGTAACACCGGTACCGGAACACCTTAAAAAAGCTGATGCGAGAGGCGGAAAAATTCTTGAAATTCCGGGCTTTGATTTATCAAAACCGGGAGCTGATCTGCAGGCAATAAACAGTAATGCAGAATTTATTGATTTTGGCGATGGAACAGGATACTATTTAATAACTTCCAATAAAACATCTCAGTCAAACATTCTTGCAAATCAGCTTGTTGAAATAAAGCCTAACCGTAAATACAGAATGTCGGTGCTTTTGTGGACAGATTTTGACAGAATATCAACCGTAGGTGGCAGATCTGAATCAAAGGTTGTTGAATACGACCTGAAAGTAAGGGTTTGTGATGAAACACAATATAGAATGGATCAGGTGGCCATGGGTACTCCTGATTACACAAATGGATGGCAAAGACTGGAATGGGAGTGGTCTCCGGGTATACTTGAATATGCAAAATACATAACATTCCAGTTGACAATGTGGGGTGTACCTGTGAATGCACCTGAAGAAGGTGTGTTCTGCCTGGCTGACGTTGTATTCGTTGAAGAACCGGAAACGGAAATCGTGCCCTATGCAAAAGGTGAAGGCGTAACCTTTGGTGGAGGTGCGGGTGCTCTTGACATGAAGGTTGAAAGTGCGGAAGAAACAGAAGACAATATTGTTGTAACAACAACAGGTGCGATATATAATTTTGATAAAACGAGCGATACAATAACTGCATGGCAGAGAATTGGTAAAGAAAGAAAAGTAGAAACATGGCATTCAAGCCTGCCGTTTGACGGACTTGAAATTTTAAGCACCACCGAAACGGAATGTGTAATTGCAAACGAGTATGCAACCTTCGGTGTTCAGCTTGACAGTACAATCTTCCTGACGCCTCATAATAGCGATATTGATATGACGGTTACAAGTGAAATTGCGGGTATGTGGAACAAACTTGCATATGGATATGTTATTGCGCTTGATAATTACGGCGGATTTACTGTAATGCCCGATATACCAACAGGTTCAGGCAGAATGCCGAGATATGAG
>JAFVVU010000234.1 GCA_017502065.1 Clostridia bacterium
CTTTATATGCTTCGCTTACCGCCGTGCAGGATGATGTAAGACTTTCGGTTTTATATTTAACCGTCAGCATCGGCACGGAAACCATGGGGCTCATTCCCGAAAAAACATCGGGATTATCGTCAATAAGAGCCTGAATTTGCTCCGGCTCAACACGGCGGTTACCGCCACGTCCCGAAATGCTTACGGTAATAAGCTCGGTACCCATTCCGGAAAACTGGTCAAGAATCATATTCGTAATGCCGTTCATAAGACTGGTGAGGATTATAACGGAAGCAATCCCGATAATGATACCCAGCATTGTAAGGATTGACCGCATTTTGCTTGACATAAGGCTTTTTATCGCAAGGGTAAAGGATTGTTTTAAGCTCATAATGCATCCTCCCCTGTAAGAGAGTCGCTTATTATCTTGCCGTCGGCAATGCGGATAATTCGTTTTGTTTCCGCCGCAATTGAATTATCGTGGGTTATAAGCACAATTGTGTTCCCCTCACTGTTCAGCTGCTTGATAAATTCAAGCACTTCACGTCCGGTTTTTGAATCAAGCGCACCGGTAGGCTCATCCGCAAGAATGAGCGGCGGATTTCCCGCAAGCGCTCTTGCAATAGATACCCTTTGCTGCTGACCTCCGGAAAGCTGTGACGGGAACTTGTTTTTCCTGTCAATAAGACCAACCCGTTCAAGGCTGGTTTCTGCCATTTCACGCCGCTGCGCTGCCGGAAGTCCGCGGTATATAAGCGGAAGCTCAACATTTTCAAGTAAATTCAGTTTTGGGATAAGGTTGTATTGCTGAAATATAAACCCAATCATCTGATTGCGGATTTTCGCCTGTTCGTCGTCTGTCATAGAGCTGACATCTGTACCGTTTAAGAAATATTTTCCGCTTGTCGGCACATCAAGGCAGCCTATCATATTCATACAGGTGCTTTTCCCCGACCCCGACGAGCCGACAATAGCAACGAACTCGCCCTCGTCAATCGTGAGGGAAACATCGTCAAGGGCGCGGATTTCGCTGTCGCCGTCGGAATATATTTTAAATATGTTCTGAAGTTCAATAAGATGGCTCACTGTCTGCCACCTCCGCCCATTCCGGACGGACGCTCGCCGCCACCGCCCATTCCTCCGGCAGGCATACCGCCTCCCATACCACCGGGCATACCACCGCCCATTCCGGGCATCATAAATCCTGTAGAGGAGGATGAGGTTACGGGTACCTGAATAATGTCGCCTTCATTAAGACCGGATATAATTTCTATAAAATCGTCGTTGTTTATGCCGGTTTCAACCTTTACGCGCTCGGTTTCAGTGCCTTTTTTAACCGTAACACTGTTTCCGCGGTTTATTGCGCCAACCGGCACCATAAGCACATTTTCCTTAGACTCAACAACTATATTTGCATCAACGTTCATTCCGGGGATAAGCCCTTCGGGATTTGTAATTTCAATTGTTACGGGATAGGTTGTAACGCCGTTTGAGGTTGTACCGATAGAGCTTACATAATCAACTCTGCCCGAAAAACGTCGGTCTTCAAATGCATCTGCGGTTATATTAACCTCCTGGTCAACGGAAAGCTTTGTAATATCAAGCTCATCAACGCTTATGTCAAACACAATTTTTGACATATCGGCAATAACAGCCATAACAATGGAAGCGCCACCGCCGCTTTCAATTGAATCGCCTGTTTTTGAGGTTTTTTTGATTACCTTACCGGCAATCGGTGCGGTAATATTATAGTTATCAAGCTGGTCCTGCGCATTCTGCAGGGAAAGTTTTGCATCCTTAAGAGAGTATGTAGCATTTCTTATTGTATCGTTAACATTGTCGCCATCAATTGTCAGAATTGTTTCGCCGGCAGAAACTCTGTCGCCAACCTTGAACGGCATATTTATAACCTCGCCCGACACCTTTGCAGTAACACTGCGGGTATCGTTATAATCAAAGGTTCCTGCGCTGTTGCAGGCATATCCGCCAACGGTAGCGGTTGCGCCGTCGCCTTTTGCAATTGCGCCGGGGTTGTTTACATTAATATATATGTTGCAAACGGAAACACCCTCGGGACTTACAAAAGTTCCTGTGGTAACACGACTTACAGTTCCCGTAAGTCTGTAATATGAATTTGCAAGCGTAACAGTTGCACTCTGACCTGCATAAATATTTGCCGCATCGTTTGCAAGGAACGGAATTTCAAGCTCCATAACCGAACTGTCAATAATATCAACAACCTTGCCGCCATTTCCAATATTATCGCCTTCTTTGGCATAAACTGCAGTAATGGTTCCGTTTATGGGAGCTTTTACTTTAAGGTCGTCACGCATTTCGATTGCATCGTCATATGCAATCTGTGCTTTTTCAAGAGAATTCTGTGCCCTCTCGATTGTATTTTCAATATCTTTGGTATCTATTTTATAAAGAAGGTCACCTTTTTCCACCATTTGTCCTTCTTCTATGTAACATTCAATAATATCGCCCGACACAAGAGGTTTTACCTCGTACTGGTCAATGGGCTCAACTGCACCGCTGCCGGTAATTTCAACGGAAATATTTCCGCGAGCCACGGTATAGTCGGTGTATTCCGCCGCCTTTTTTTGTCCGCCTGCACGGGAGATGGCAAAAATTATAACAGCAATAATAATTACCAGAACGGCTGCGGAAGTAATTTTAAGCCATTTCGGCATTTTTTTAATAAATTCGGGCATTTTCGGGTTGAACTTTTTTATTTCCACTTGTAATTCCTCCAAAAACTGATTTCACAGTATAATTATACAACCAAATTGTTACTAAATTGTTAACATTAATAGAATTTATTGTTAAAAACTTTATTTACATTATAATTATATCACCTGAAAAACGGCATTACAAGCGGAATTTTGACTGTGCTTGCTGCATATAGGTATAAACAGGAGTAAACTTGACAAAACTTGGTATATTGTATATAATGGTAAGAGTTTTGGTCGCAACCGAAAGGAAGATATGCGTGAAACGTGGATGCCCGATTGTTTGTGACAACGGTCAGCGAATAATTAAAAAGGAAACTTGCGAAAACAGTATGGATATTAAAGAAACAAAGGAAAAACTTAATAAAACATACGGCAGTGTTAAGGAAAAAGTTCTCGGGAAGCTGCGCAGTGTCAGTGAGCTCGGGAAAAGATATATAAAAGCAGGGGCGGTTTGCGCCGCAATTTTAACCGCAGGAATTGTTATATCGGTTAATTTCACACCGGTTTATTCTGTATATCTCGGCGGTGAATTTGTTGGAAAAGTAACGGCAAAATCAGCATTTGAGGCGGCATATGCCGATGTTAACGAAACAATTTCAAAGCTTGATGCACCACATGAAACAATAGGCTTTATTCCGGATTATATTTACGGAATTTCTCTTCGTCGCTCGGTAACGGATGAATATGCACTTAAAAGTAATATTGCAAACCTTTCCCGTGCAGTAAGGCCGGCTTGCTATATAAGTGTTGACGGAAACAGTGTGCTTTGTGTTTCGGATGAAACAAAGGCGAAAGATGTAATTGAAAAAATAAGACTTTCCTATGGCGGCGAGGATGCAAAAATTGTGTCTGACGTTGCTTTTACAAACGGATTTTCTCATATAAGAGATATTACAGACAGCGGACTTGCAGGAATGAATCTTGCATCAAAAATAAATGTGGAAACCTACGAAACTATTGTTTATGATGAGCCTGTTCCGTTCGGCATTGAATATGTAAATAATGCCGAAATGTACGAAGGGCAGACAAAATCTGTTTCCGGCGGAACAAACGGAAGCCGCACGGTTACCGCAAGGGTAACAAAAATAAACGGCATCGAAACCGCGCGCACGGAAATTTCTTCTGCCGAAACGGTTATGGCAGTGGCGCAGGTTATTGAAATCGGCACAAAAGTGCCAAGCGGAATCGGAAACGGCTCATTTATTGACCCGACTTTCGGAATGGTGACATCGCGTTTCGGAGCAAGATGGGGTCGCCGTCATAACGGACTTGACATTGCAAATGATATCGGAACACCTGTGAAAGCGGCAGACGACGGAGTTGTAACTCATGCCGGGTATGACGGGGATTTCGGTAATCTTATAATCATAAACCATAACAACGGATATGAAACCTATTACGCACATCTTAATTCAATGGATGTTGCGGAAGGACAGAAAATAATTCAGGGACAGAAAATAGGTGAAGTTGGTAACACCGGATATTCAACAGGTCCTCATCTTCATTTTGAGGTAAGGAAAAACGGCGTGCCGACAGACCCGTCAAAATATTTGAATTAGAGTGATTAAAATGACAGAATTTCTGGCAAAACTCTTTATAAAAAACCATAAGAATACGGAAAATATAATTGTTCGCGAGAATTACGGCAAGCTTTCGGGGTTTGTCGGAATTTTTGCGAACATAGTTTTATTTATCTTTAAAATAATAACAGGAATAATTTCGGGAAGCATTGCAATTATCGCCGATGCGCTCAACAACCTTACGGATGCGGCATCCTCGGTGGTAACGCTGATAGGGTTTAAGATGTCCGGAAAACCTGCCGATGAGGAGCATCCCTACGGCCATGCAAGGTTTGAATACATTGCCGGTCTTGTAATATCGTTTGTCGTACTGTTTATCGGCGGTCAGCTTGCAATAAATTCAGTAGGAAAAATCATAAACCCGACTCCCCTTATGTTTGGCACGGCAGGAATGATTATTCTTGTGGCGGCAATACTTATAAAGCTGTGGCTCTGCTTTTTTTACCGCAAAATCGGCAAAAAAATCAATTCTCTTACGGTTATTGCGGCATCAAAAGACAGCCTGAACGACGTTATTGCAACC
>JAFVVU010000235.1 GCA_017502065.1 Clostridia bacterium
GAAATAAGAGTTCCCACGCCGCCGATGTTTACGCCAAGGAGAAGATCCTGATAATTTGCAGTAAACTGCGACAGAAGTATTGCCGACGGCACGTTACTTATTACCTGGCACGACAGTATTCCGAAAAGCAGTGTGCTTTTATCAAGCAGCATCGAAAAGAAATTACGCACCGGTTCAAGTCTTGCCATATTCCCCGCAAACACAAAGAAAAATACAAATGTGAAAAGAAGCGGATAATCCACTGATTCAAGTGCATGACGGTCTGCAAACAAAAGCACCGCCGGAATAATAATAAGTCCCGTCCAGTACGGAATTCCGCGGAATACTATTGCAATTGAAAGTGCGAAAAGGGCAAGATAAAGCACTACTCTTTTTTTATCAAGCTCCACCTTTTCGTCTTTAAGTTCAAGCTCGTCCGGTTTTACAAATATAAAGCAGCACACCGTAATAAGTACAACCGCAAGTATAAACGGCGGCGCCATTATTGACATAAATTCAAGGTTTGGTATATTAAATGCGGAATATAAGTACAGATTCTGCGGATTGCCAAACGGTGTCAGCATACCTCCAAGGTTTGCGGCAATGTTCTGCATTATGAACGTAAACGCCATATATTTTGTTTTTTTCGTTGTGGTAAGAACAAAATATCCAAGCGGCAAAAACGTGAGCAGCGCCATATCGTTTGCAATAAGCATTGACCCGATGAACGTTATGTACACAAGCGCCAGAACCGCCATTCGTGCATTTTTGAAAAGCTGCACTACCTTTCTTGCAAGGATATAGAAAAAGTTTATATCCTTAAGTGCACAAACCACCGCAAGCACGCAGAATAAACATGCCAGGGTTTTGAAATCAAAATACCCGAGATATTCGCTGTCTACGGGTATTAAGAAGCTGGTCATAAGTGCCGCAAAAAAGGCAATTACCATTACTGTATTCTTTTTTACAAACTGCATAACTGCCATTTTGGCATCCCCTATTTTTTATTTTTACTCTGCTCTTTTGCACGAAGCTGATTGTTAAGTGTTCGTTTTCGAAGTCTGATATTTTCGGGAGTTACTTCAATAAGCTCGTCTTCCGCAATGAATTCAATTGCCTGTTCAAGACTCATGATTTTAGGCGGTGTAAGACGAAGTGCGTCGTCACTTCCCGATGCGCGTGTATTTGTAAGCTGTTTTTTCTTACATACGTTAACAACGATATCCTCTTTTTTCGGGGATACGCCGATTATCATTCCTTCATATACGGGTACGCCTGCACCGATAAAGAGTGTACCTCTTCCCTGCGCATTATAAAGACCGTATGTGATACTGTCCCCTGCTTCAAAGCAGATAAGTGAACCTGTCTGTCTGCTTTGGATATCTCCTTTATACGGAGCGTATGAATGGAATACGGAATTAAGTATTCCCTCACCTTTTGTATCTGTCATAAACTCGTTTCGATAGCCGAAAAGTCCGCGCGTAGGAATGAGATATTCAATTCTCATACGGCTGCCCTGCGGACTCATTGAAACAAGCTCGCCTTTTCTTGAACCGAGTTGTTCCATTACACTGCCCATTGATTCTTCGGGCACGTCAATAATAACGCTTTCAATCGGCTCACATTTTACGCCGTCAATTTCTTTTATAAGAACCTTCGGTGTGGAAACCGCAAATTCATATCCTTCGCGGCGCATTGTTTCAATAAGGATTGAAAGGTGCATTTCGCCTCTGCCCGAAACCTTGAACGAATCGGTTGTTTCACCGTCTTCCACACGGAGAGACACGTCTTTTAAAAGTTCTTTATAAAGTCTGTCTTTCAGCTGACGTGAGGTTACAAACTTACCTTCTCTTCCCGCAAACGGGCTGTCGTTTACGGAGAAAGTCATTTCCATTGTCGGTTCGCTGATTTTTACAAACGGAAGAGGCTCCGGATTTTCCACAGCTGTTACCGTATCACCGATTGAAATATCTTCAATTCCGGAAAAACACACAATATCGCCCGGCTCGGCAGTTTCAACCGCTGTTCTTCCAAGACCGTCTATCTGATATAATTTTACAACCTTACTTTTATATTTGGTATCTTCATTAAAATAATTACATACCATTACGTCGCTGTTTTGTTTTATTACGCCGCGTTCAATTCTGCCAATTGCAATTCTTCCCACATAATCGTTATAGTCGATTGCGGAAACAAGCACCTGAAGGTCGCCTGTTTCGTCGCCCTCTGGAGCAGGAATATAATCAATTATTGTTTTGAACAAAATTGAAAGGTCGCATCCCGAAACATCGGGTGTAAGAGATGCCGCACCCTCTCTTGTTGAGCAGAAAATAACCGGGCTTTCAAGCTGTTCAAGAGATGCATCAAGGTCAAGCAGAAGTTCAAGAACTTCTTCAACAACCTCGTCGGGACGTGCGTCGGGCTTGTCCACTTTATTTACTACAATTATAATTTTATGTCCAAGCTCAAGGGCTTTCTGCAGAACAAATCTTGTCTGCGGCATGGGGCCTTCCGCCGCGTCAACAAGAAGCACAACGCCCGATACCATTTTAAGCACACGTTCAACCTCGCCACCGAAATCGGCATGTCCCGGTGTGTCGATGATATTTATTTTTACGTCGTTATAATGTACCGCTGTATTTTTTGCAAGAATTGTGATTCCACGTTCACGTTCAAGGTCGTTATTGTCCATTACACGGTCCTGAACAACCTGATTATCCCTGTAAATACCGCCCTGTTTCAGAAGTCCGTCAACAAGAGTGGTTTTACCGTGGTCAACGTGGGCTATTATTGCAATGTTTCTTAAATCATTTCTTATCAAATCTTTTCCCCTCAATCTTTAAAAGTACATATTTATATATAAAGGATTCTAACCTTTGTTAGCAGTATTCCGTTTCAGATCAAGCCTTATCATTCCTACTGCCGCCGACAGCGCTGTTGCCACATGAGAAATTATCATGGTATATGCACCAACACTGAAATCGTATATCATCCATATAATTCCGTTAAACAGCATAAACAGTCGGTATCCGGAAGGTTTTTTCTGCACAAGACTTAATGCGCAGGTCAGCGATGCCAGTGCCGAAATCAGATCCGTCGGGGTTTTATATGTGGATACCGCACAAAGAATATATGCGCAGATAAAACAACCGGCAATCCACTGCGGTACTGTGCTGAATTTCTTCCTTAATATATAATAAATAATCGCCTGTGAAAGTGCCACAAGGTAAATGCCGCAACCCGACAAACCGCCTACGGCAATATAGCTTAATGCACCAACTCCGTTACAGATAAGCTGGCAAAAAAGAATGTATGTAATGTTGCTCAGCTGCATGGATGCTATTGCCGCAACCGAAACAATCAGTCCGCAAATCTGCGAAAACCAGAACTCCATAACAATTCTCCTTTTTTACTTACTTTTTACGGCTTTTCACCTGCCGCATATAACCAATGAAACATTATATTACAAGTTTCCCTAATATTCAATAGTCAATTTACTCAAAAAAACAAATGCTCTATAAGAATTTTAATTGCTATCATCACTAAAATTATGCCGCCGAGTATTTTTGCGCGGCTACCGCCTTTTTCACCGATACTGCAGCCTGCCGCAACTCCGGCAAACGAAAAGACAAACGTTACAACACCGATGAGGCTTACCGCCGGCACAATTTTTATTTCCGGCATAAGCGCAAACGAAACACCTACGGCAAGTGCATCAATACTTGTTGCAACTGCAAGTACAAGCATTGTTTTAAAATCAAACGCACCGTTTACCTCTTCCTTTTCTCTTGCTTCCATTATCATTCTTATCCCCACAACGGAAAGCAGAACAAAAATAAACCAGTGGTCAATAAATGCAATTTTTTCATAAAACTGTGCGCCAACAAAATAGCCGATAAGCGGCATAAGTGCCTGAAAGCCTCCAAAATAAAGTCCGGCAAGAAGAGCGCCCTTAACATTTGTTTTTCCGCAGGATGCCATTCCTTTACAAAGTGAAACGGCAAATGCATCCATTGAAAGACCTACCGCTATTATAAAAAGTTCTGCAAATCTCATATATTTTTCTCTCCCTAAATGCATTTTTACATAAAAAACCGGTAAAAATAACCATTACGAAAGTTTTTCATAAAAAATGACGAAAACTTTGCTGATTTTAGCAACGTTTTTCGTCATCCTGAATAGTTGACATAAATATATCCGTATGATATAATGATATATTGCCATGTATATTCGAAAAAATATACCTATCGGCAAATATTAACCGTATTTTTACGGCTTTCGGGCTTGGTTGTTTTACATATGTGCATTATATCACATATTTTAAAATAAATCAATACCAAAGCAGACTTTTTTAAAACAGCAAATCAGTTTGATTTGTTAGATGAGGTGATTTTTAATGCAACGTCCAGCACCGGCCAAGTACGGCAAAAACACAAGGATGACGTTCTCCAGAATCCGTGAAATCGCTGAAATGCCTAACCTTATTGAGGTTCAGAAGGATTCTTATGAATGGTTCCTTAAGGAAGGACTTAAAGAGGTTTTTGAAGATGTTTCCCCTATCAATGACCATTCGGGAAATCTTTCACTCGAGTTCTACGATTACTATTTTGACGAAACTCCGAAATACTCAATTGAAGAGTGTAAAGAACGTGACGCTACATATTCAGTAGCTCTTCGCGTTAAGGTTCGTCTTGTTAACAGAGAAACAGGAGAAATTAAAGAACAGAAGATTTTCATGGGCGACTTCCCGCTGATGACTCCACAAGGAACATTTATCATCAACGGAGCCGAGCGTGTCATAGTATCTCAGCTTGTTCGTTCTCCGGGTATATATTATTTGTATGATTTAGACAGAAGCGGTAAGAAGCTGTTTTCTTCAACATTCATTCCTAACAGGGGTGCATGGCTTGAATATGAAA
>JAFVVU010000236.1 GCA_017502065.1 Clostridia bacterium
AAAATGCGCAGTGGCTTAACGAAATCGGGCAGGAGATGGGTGAAAAATATGGCGTAAAATATCTGGTTTCGGATTTTAAAAAGGCAGACGGATATAAACGTTCATGTGCACTTTCGGAAAAATATAATCTTTACCGGCAGAATTACTGCGGATGTAAATATTCAAAAGGAGAGACTGGAAAATGATAAAACTTGGACTTTACGGAGCGGGAAACAGAACAAAATCACTTATTGATACCTTTAAGTATGATGATTTTTATAAGGTTCATGCAGTATATGATTTAAATGAAAATGCTGCAACAGCTCTTGCAGCGGCATATGGCGGAACTGTTTGCAAATCGGCAGATGAGCTTGCTTCATTTGACGGAGTTGACGCATATTTAATCAGCCTTGCACCGGTTGCACATGCGGATGCACTTCGTAAAATGATTCCGGCAGGCAAACCGATATTCATTGAAAAACCGGTTTCTTTTTCCGGTGCGGAAATGAAAGAGCTTGCACTTCTTGCAGAAAAATATAATGTGCCTGTTCAGGTTGGGTTTATGCGCAGATATCTGCCCGAAACCCTTGCGGCACTTGATTACATAAAAACAAATGAAACCGGTCAGGTATTTTCTGTAGACTGTACATGGCATCACCACGGCGAAACAGAAATGAACTATCACGTGTTCAATAATACAAATGATTTTCGTCTTAAGGTTTCGCAGATTCCGTTCCACTGCTGTCATCAGCTTGACGTTATGCTTCTTATGGGCGGCAAGGTGAAAAGCGTGACATCGCATATGAATAAAATAATTGACCGTCCGTATCCGAGTCCCGATGATCTTACTGCAAATGTTGTGTTTGAAAGCGGTGCGATAGGACGCTTCCATTATTCAAGCATGGTATATTACAGCGAAATTTCTTACAGATTCCATGCAGAAAACTACAGCATAAAAATGAATACTCAGGATAAACAGATGCTTGAAATATTCCACAGACCACGGTTTGTGACATCACGTCTTGGTAAAGAACCTGAAAAGCAGGCCGACTGCGGTAAATTCAATGTTACATACGAAGGTTTCTGCAAACCCGACACAATGGAATTTTCGCAGGGGCTTGCATATGCAAACGAAAATATAATGTATGATTTTGTACGTACTGTCCGTGACGGAGTTAAGCCGTGGGCAGATTTGTGGGCGGCGGCACGTGTTCAGGGATTTGCCGAAGCAATTGAGCTTTCCGCAAAGCTTGGTCGCACAATAGAATTTGATGAAGACGGACTTCCGATTATAGATTGAGGTGAATGATATGGAAAAAAGATATGATATTGCAGGGTTTGAAAATATATCTGCAGTTCCGTGTCCGTGCGGAATGAGCAAACGTGCATATATTGATTCGTCAGACGGACGCGTGTCGTTTCATATTGTTGAAATAAAAAAGGATGCAGAACGTCATTATCATAAAAATCATATTGAGATTTATTATATACTCGAAGGCGAAGGCTTTATTGAAGCCGACGGCGAGATGATTCCGGCAAAACCGGGCACATCTGTAATGATTAAAGAATATTGCAGACATAAAGCACACGGCGAAATGAAAATTGCCAATGTGTCACTTCCGGCTTTTGACCCGGAAGACGAATATTTTGATTAAGGAGGAAAAATAATGCCATATATTGCAATTAAAGCATATCCTAAAGATGATGAAACCAAGAAAAAGGTTGTTGATGAAATAAACGAAGTATTTTTAAAATACTGGGGATGCCCGAAAGAAGCAATTTCAATTTCGGTTGAAGAATTTGCGCCCGATACATGGGAAGAAAAGGTTGTAAATCCCGAAATAAAACCAAATATCGATAAAATGATGATTTTGTCAGGTGAAAAGAAATATGAAGAAAGAGCATAACATATTAGTTGCATTTATTTTAAATCTTGTTTTTTCGGTTTTTGAATTCTTTGGCGGCGTTTTTACGGGAAGTGTTGCAATCATGTCTGATGCACTGCACGACGCAGGCGATGCCGCAAGCATCGGAATTTCGTATTTTCTTGAAAAAAAGAGCAAAAAAGGGCCGGATGAAACATATACCTACGGATACATGCGGTATTCGGTTATCGGCAGTGTAATAACCACGCTTGTACTGCTTGTCGGGTCGGCGGTGGTTATTTATAATGCTGTAAAAAGAATAATTTCCCCAATACCGATAAATTACGACGGAATGATTGTTTTTGCGCTTGTTGGTGCGGCGGTGAATTTCGTTGCTGCATATGTAACCCGACACGGCGATTCACTTAATCAGCGCGCGGTTAATCTTCATATGCTTGAAGATGTGCTCGGCTGGATTGTGGTTCTTGTGGGTGCGGTAATAATGAGATTTACGGATATTTCCGTGATTGACCCGGTTATGTCGGTTGCAGTTGCGGTGTTTATATTTATAAATGCGATTAAAAACTTAAAAGAGGCGGTTGATCTTTTCCTTGAAAAAACGCCTGCGGGTATTGATGTTCACGAGCTTGAAGAGCATATTTCTGAAATAGAGGGAGTAAAGGGTGTGCATCATATCCACGTGTGGAGCATGGACGGGCACAATAATTATGCCACAATACACGTTGTAACAAATGAGGATGCTCATGAGATAAAAGAAAAAATAAGAGCTGAGCTTAAGGAACACGGGGTTGGTCATGCAACGCTTGAGCTTGAAGGGGAAAATGAGCATTGCCATGAGGAAAACTGCAGTGTGGAAGTACATTCTCATTCGCACCATCACCATCATCACCACCACTAAAACAATAGCCGCCTTGGGCGGCTTTACTTTTTGCATCTATTTAGAATTTTTTCTAAATAGATATTGACAAATGGAATTTGCCGTGATATAATCTATTTAGAAATATTTCTAAATAGCAAAAACGGGAGGTAATAAAATGGGGATAAATGAAACTCTTAAAGCAATTTCCGACCCCGTGCGCCGTGATATTTTGCAGATGCTTAAAAGCGGAAGAAAAACCGCAGGGGAAATTGCCGAGCACTTTGAGCTTACGGGAGCAACAGTTTCGTATCATCTTACAAAGCTTAAAAGTGCGGACCTTATTGCCGAAGAAAAATATAAAAACTTTATCTATTACGAGCTTAATGCCTCGGTGTTTGAGGAAGTTCTTGCATGGATATATGGACTGGGAGGTAAGAAAGAATGAAATTCATGAAATGGAAAATACTTATAATAACCTGTATTGTAACGCTTTTGCCGATTATTGCGGGAGTGGCGCTGTGGAATCAGCTTCCTGCAGAAATAGCAAC
>JAFVVU010000237.1 GCA_017502065.1 Clostridia bacterium
GACGGGGAATTGCTGCCTGGAGCACAAGCTCAAGCACTTCGTGCGGTGCAAAGCCGTCAAATCCTGTCTGAATATATCTGTCGCGAAGACGCTTTCTGTGTCCTGCACGTGGGTCTTTGTTTTCCATATATATCAACCTTCTGTGTAATTGAATACGTTTTTGTTAGCCTTGGAACAAATGATTTCAAGAGGGCAACCCGAAAGAATTTCTTTAAATACTTCCATAGCACAGATTTCGGTTTCATAGTGTCCTGCGGTAATAAGATTAAGGTCAAGAGAAGCAAATTTGCGTGCTCCGGAATATTTAACGTCTCCGGTAACATATACATCGGCTTCCGCTGCAAGCTTTTTTGAAATCATATCGGCACCGCTGCCGCTGCAAACCGCCACGGTCTTTACTTTTGCATTTCCGTCACCAACAAAATTTGTGGACGGCAAATCAAAGCATTTGCACACAAATGTTGCAAAATCGGCAAGCGTAGTTTCCTTTTCAATAGCACCTACCCTGCCAATGCCATAGTCGGTACCATTTTCGTCAGTATAAGTGATTTCAATCGGTTTTGTTCCCGAAATACCGAGCTTATCGGCAAATATATCATTAAGACCGCCCTTTGCAGAATCAAGATTTGTATGTGCACTGTAAAGTGCAATGTCGTTTTCGGCAAGCTCAAGCAGACATCTGCCTGCAGGAGTTTCTTCGTTAATCTGTCTTATCGGGTCAAACATAAGCGGATGATGGGTTACAATAAGGTCTGCGCCTTTTTCCGCCGCCTCGCGGATAACGCCCATGTCAACGTCAAGCGCTACAAGAACCCTCTCTATTTCCTTATCCCTTTTGCCGAACATAAGACCGGGATTATCGCCCTCGCACGCCATGGCAAGCGGTGCAAAGCTTTCTATTTTATCAATAATTTCCTGTAATTTCATAGTTACCTCCGTTAATAGTTTTCCACACTGCCCCTGAGGAAACCTGTAAGTGTTTTAAGGGCTTCTTTTACTTCGGGTGACTGTTCTTTGCCGAAATTTCTGTGGTCAAACATATCAATAAATCCTTGTATATCTTTTGTGTTTTTATCCATCGCCGCACCAAGCTGGGAAAGAATATATTTTTTTAAGTCTCCCGCACCTGCAGGAGCTTTTTTAATAATCGCAATGCTGTGATGCGCACAAATCGGGTTTGCTTTTTTAACAATTTCACGGAATTCTTTATCTTTACCGTAGGTGTGGCAGAAATTGCTTATATATCGGTCCATAGCTTTTTCAAGCTTTTCGCAGATAACGCAGGAGGAGCTGCACGATTCTATTGCCGAAAGGTCATCTTTTGCTTTTGAAAAAAGACCGCCCCCCTCAACCTTGGCTTTATCAAGCTCGCCTCTCATATAGATAAGATGGGTCGAAAGCATAAGCGCCATACTGAGTCTTTCGTTTTTGTCATAAAGCGCTTTGAGGTGATGTCTGCAATAGCCTGTTTTATTGCTTATCTGGCGGAAATCAGGTTCCATCATTGACGGACCGAGTGCATATTCCACCGCCTCCACCTCAAGCTTGTCTTCAATATAGCAAAACGGGCATTTTTCTTCCTGCATGAATGCATCAGTAATCGGAATTGTATAAATACTTTCTTTCATATGTATCCCTCGAATAAATAAATTTTATTTTACTATTGTAATAATGAAATTTTTTTGTTAAAATTATTATGGTGATATAATGCAGTATACTTTGGAAAATTTAAATTCTTTCAATCCCGTGCACACGTTTGACTGCGGTCAGTGTTTCCGCTGGAACAGGAACGACGACGGGTCGTTTACAGGTGTTGCTCACGGGCGCGTTATTAAAGTTTCATATACTAATAATAATTTTACACTATATAACACGAATTTGCAAGAATTTAATTTGATATGGTCAAAATATTTTGATATAGAGCGTGATTATGACGGGATAAGGGCATCTCTTGCCATTGATGATACGATGCGCCTTGCAACAGACCAGGGCAGCGGCATACGAATTCTGCGTCAGGATACGTGGGAAACGGTTGTGTCGTTTATCATTTCGGCAAGCAACAATATTCCGCGCATAAAACATATTGTGGAAGAGCTTTGCCGGCTTTACGGCAAAAAAATATATATGGACGGCGCCGAATATTATACATTTCCGTCGCCGCAGGATTTGTGCGGTATAGAAGAGGGTGACCTTGCACCCATAAAATCGGGATTTCGCGCAAAATATATTGTGGATGCGGTAAAAAAAGCAAATGACGGAAGTCTTGATTTTGCCGCCCTTGAAAAAGAGGACATAGTGACGGCAAGAAATATGCTTCTTGAAGTTAAAGGAATAGGAAATAAGGTTGCGGACTGCATACTTCTTTTCGGATGCGGCAGATTTGACGTTTTTCCTGTTGATACATGGATTAAAAAAGCAATGACAGCTCTTTACCCTGCAGCGGTAGCGGATGCAAAAACCCTTGCCGAAGCGGGAGAAAAGCTTTTCGGCAAATACTGCGGACTTGCACAGCAATATTTGTTTTATTACGCAAGAGAAAATAAACTTACACTGGAGGATTTTACTTGATACTGGCGGTAAACAGGACACTGGGCGCAAAATGCCCCATGTGCAATGAAAACATAATAACGGAATTCACTCCGTTTGACATAAACTATAACCTTGCATCAATCTGCGATGTGTGTAATAAAAGCTTTGCAAGCATCAAAAAAGGCAGAAACGGTAACTATGTTCTGTCGGTTGAATGTTATATATGTGAAGAAACACATCATTATGAAATAAGCAGAAGTGCGCTTCTTAAATCCGATCTTCTCGCTTTCGGTTGTCATTCAAGCGGAATTGATATCTGCTATATTGGCGACGGCGCAAAAGTGGAAAATGCACTTTGCCGTCTTGATGATGCACTTGATGAAATGACGGGCGAAATGGCGGCGGATGTAATCCCCGAAATAAGCGACGTCATGAAAGAAGGACTTGCAATAATAGATTCAATTGCAATAAACAACAAAATAGCCTGCCCCTGCGGCAAATGCGAGCTTACACTCCGTCTTTGCAGAAACGGTATTACAATAAGCTGCGGTGCCTGCGGCGCAAGCGAATTTATAAAAATTGAAAATCAGGACGATATCAGGAATTTCAAGCTTCGAAAATCCATAAAGTTAATATAGAGAGTAGGGAACAAAATGCCGATTAAAATTCAAAACGATTTGCCTGCAAAAAATGTGCTTACAAATGAAAACATATTTGTAATGACACAAACAAGGGCAATGAAACAGGACATCCGCCCACTTAAAATTTTAATACTTAATCTTATGCCTACAAAGGTCGTTACGGAAACACAGCTTCTCCGTATGCTCAGTAACACACCGCTTCAGGTGGAAATTGACCTTATTCATACGGCATCTCACGAATCAAAAAATACGTCAAAAGACCATCTTCTTTCGTTTTATAAAACCTTTGACGAGGTTAAAGAAAATAAATACGACGGTATGATAATAACAGGTGCTCCCGTTGAAAATATGAAATTTGAAGAGGTTGATTACTGGCCGGAGCTTTGTGAAATAATGGACTGGACAGTAAAAAACGTAACCAGCACGTTTCATATTTGCTGGGGCGCCCAGGCGGCACTGTATTATCATTACGGTGTGCCGAAATATCCGCTTGACAAGAAAATGTTTGGTATTTTTGAACATAAAGTGGTTCGTAAAAACACCAAGCTTTTAAGAGGATATAATGATACATTTTTAGCACCTCATTCAAGACACACCGAGGTGCGACGCGAGGATATCGAAAAAGTGCCGGAGCTTTCCATTCAGGCGGAAAGCGATATTGCAGGGGTATATGTTGTAACCACAAAAGGCGGTAAACAGATTTTTGTTACAGGTCATGCGGAATATGATGCGGAAACCCTGCATCTTGAATATATGCGCGACGTGGATAAAGGACTTGATATTGATATGCCCTGCAACTATTATCCGAATAACAGGGTAACAAAAAATCCGCCGGTAACCTGGCGTGCACACGCGCATCTGCTTTACACCAACTGGCTTAACTATTTCGTATATCAGGAAACCCCGTACGATATCAATAAAATCAAATAAGGTGATTTTATGTTTGTGGATTTACACTGCGACACAATGTTTCCGCCTCCTTACGTAAGCGGTCAGTTTTCGCTTGATGCCGCGCATAAAATGGGCGGCGGTGTGCAGGTTTTTGCCTGCTGCACAAAAATGACGGATACGACTACGCCTTTTGAGACGGCAAAAAATGCAATAACCCGTTTTAAAAATGCGGTAGCGGAAGATAATCGGATTGAAATTGTATATAACCTTTCCGATGCGGAAAAAATTGCCTTATCGGGCAAGGTAGCAGGGGTTTTACATCTTGAAGGGTGCGACAGCCTTGAAGGAAACTTAGAAAATATGGAATTTTTCTATGAACTTGGTGTCCGCAGTGCATCGCTTACCTGGAATGGCGAAAATGAGCTTGCATCGGGATGTGGATGTTCCGGTGGACTGAAACCCTTTGGAAAAGAGGTTCTTTCGTTTCTTGAAAACAATCATATGATTGTGGATACAGCGCATCTTAACGACGAAAGCTTCTGGGATGTACTGAAAGCGGCAAAAGGCCCTGTAATTGCAAGCCATTCCTGCGCCCGTGCGATTTGTGGTAACAAGCGTAATATAACCGAAGATATGTTCCGTGCACTAAGCCTTACGGGCGGCGGTGTGGGAATAAATTTCTATACACTGTTTTTAAACGGCACAAAAAAAGCTGATTTATCGGACGTTCTTCGCCATATGGATTATTTTATCAATCTGTCGGCGGGAAAAGGCGTTGGTATCGGGAGTGATTTTGACGGCATTGAATATGCACCCGACGGCCTTTCGGGAACGGAAGATTTAATAAATCTTGCGGCTGTGCTTGAAAAAGAATACGGTAAAACACAAAGCGAAATGATCATGCACAAAAATATGCTTGATATAATAAATAAAATATGAAAAGCACCCGAATGGGTGCTTTTTTATTTATTTGTTTTTGAAAGTAAAATAACTGCGCCAAGTATAAGAATAATGCCGCAGGCAGGAAGAGGTGCAAGCTTTTCGCCAAGAAGTGTAACGCTGAAAATGCAGGCGGACATCGGCTCAACAATGCTCATTGCCGATGCCGTGCCTACAGGTAGCTCGCGAAGTGCAAGCGTGTATAACAAATAGGGAAGAACGGCGGTAAAAATGCCGAGTCCCAGCATAAGCGGAATAATTTTTAGCGGGCTTGCCATGGTAAACTGTGCCATTTGCAAGGGGTTTGACACCGCAAGGGCAACAGCGCCC
>JAFVVU010000238.1 GCA_017502065.1 Clostridia bacterium
AGCTTAAGTCAACTCTGAAAGATATGCTTGAGTGCCTGGGTAATCGCAGAATTGCTCTTTGCCGTGAGCTTACAAAAACCTTTGAAGAGTTTATACGTGCGGATATTGAATCTGCAATTGCGCTTTATGAAGAAAAACCGCCGAAAGGTGAGTATGTAATCATAATTGAGGGTAAGCAGAAACAGGCAGGGGATGAATTCAAGGAATTCTCCGTTGAAGAGCTTTATGAAATGTATATCGGTCAGGGTATGAACGATAAGGACGCTCTTAAGGCAGTAGCTAAGGATAAAGGTATTTCAAAAAGAGATGTTTATGCAAAGGTGAAAGTATGAGAAGAATATATGAGATAGACGCTCTTCGTGGCCTTGGAATTATCCTTGTGGTAATTTTCCATACTGCGTGGGATATCTGTTCGGAATATAGCTTAAGTATAATAAATGCGCCGTTTATAACGGCGCTTGTTTATCTGTTTGCCGGAATGCTTATTTTTATTTCGGGCGCAAGCAGTTATCTTGGTAAAAACACGCTTAAACGCAGTATTATCGTGCTTATTTGTGCACTGGGAGTAACGGCTGTAACTTATGTAATGTCTCCAAGAAACTATATCGGTTTCGGGATACTGCATCTGCTTGGTGTATCTATGCTTGTTTCGTGGGCGGTAAAGAAATTTCATATGCCGAACTGGGCGGTTCTTATTATTGCAGTCATAATATTTGTGGCAGGACTTTTTGTGGGTGAAATTCACGTAAAAACACCGGTGCTGTTCTGGCTCGGACTTACCACAAAAACCTATAGCGCACTTGATTTTTATCCGCTTATGCCGTGGCTCTCGGTGTTCCTTTTCGGCTATCTGTTCTCAAGCAGGTTTTACAAAGAACATAAAAGTCCGTTCACAAAAGGGTGGTATCGTAACGATATACTTTCTTTTTGTGGAAGACAATCACTTGTGATTTATGTTGTGCATCAGCCGATAGTGTATTTGCTTATTTACTATACACCGCTTAAAACACTTCTTGATGCAATTTTTGGGTGAGGTGGCTTATGATTTATACAGTAACACTAAATCCATGTCTGGATTATATAATGAAAACCGAAAACTTGACGCTTGGTGAAACCAACCGTTCGAATGATCAGGAAATCTATCCGGGCGGCAAGGGGATAAATGTGTCCATAGTTCTTAAAAATCTTGGCATAGTTTCAAAAGCACTTGGTTTTGTGGCAGGATTTACAGGCGACGAAATTGTAACAAGACTTAAGAAAAACGGTGTGGATACTGATTTTATAACTCTTGGCTCGGGTATGTCCAGAATCAATGTTAAGATAAAGGATAAAACCGAAACGGAAATCAACGCATCAGGCCCTGTTGTAACGGAAAAGGATTTTGCAAGACTTATTGAAAATCTTGATGCCTTGAAAACTGACGATGTGCTTGTCCTTACGGGAAATGTCCCGAAAGGGATGAGTGATACAACGTATGCACAAATAATGGAAAGGTGTAAAAACACAGTAACGGTGGTTGATGCGTGCGGAGAATTGCTGATAAAAACCCTTAAACATAAACCGTTTTTAATAAAACCGAACATAGCGGAGCTTGAAGGAGTTTTCGGATGTAAAATTATACTTGACGATGTAAAAACCTATGCCGGAAAGCTTCAGGAAATGGGCGCAAAAAATGTGCTTGTATCATTTGGAAAAAACGGTGCGGCACTTCTTACCGAAACAGGGGAATATATAACCTGTCCGGCACCAAAAGGAACGCTTGTAAACTCCGTTGGTTCAGGTGACAGTATGGTAGCGGGATTTTTGTGTGAATATCTTAAAACCGGCAATTATAAGGAAGCCCTTTGTTTTGCGATAGCTGCCGGAAGTGCAAGTGCATTCATGCCGCATCTTGCCGATAAAGAGGAGATTTTGCATCAAAGAGAGCAAATTACTGTCTAAAATACACAAAACAGGATGAAATATGAATTGTTTTCATAAATATTTTTAATAATAATAAAAAAACTATTGCAATTTGGAAATAAATGTGATATAATTAAAAAGTTCAAAAATATACACACATCGCTATTTGCGTAAAGGGTGCCTGCGGTTGCTCCCGACAGGCCTTTGCCAGAGCAGTACGCGGTGTGGACGAAAAAAACCGGAGGTGTTTAAAATGGGAGCAGTATCAATGAAACAGCTGCTTGAAGCTGGTGTACATTTCGGTCACCAGACTCGCAGATGGAACCCTAAAATGAAAGAGTATATCTTTACAGAAAGAAACGGAATCTATATCATAGATTTACAGAAAACTGTAAAGAAAGTTGAAGAAGCTTATTCTTTCATTCGTGAAGTTGCAGCAAACGGAGAAGACGTTTTGTTTGTAGGAACAAAAAAACAGGCTCAGGAAGCTATCAAAGAAGAAGCTGAAAGAGTTGGCATGTTCTATGTAAACAACCGTTGGCTAGGCGGTATGCTCACAAACTTCAAAACAATCAGAAAAAGAATTGAAAGACTCGACCAGCTTAAAAAGATGGAAGAGGACGGAACATTCGATTTACTTCCTAAAAAAGAAGTAAGCAAACTTAAAAACGAAATGGAAAAACTCGAAAAATTCCTCGGTGGAATTAAAGAACTCAAAAGAGTTCCGGGTGCAATGTTCGTTGTAGACCCAAGAAAAGAAAGAATAGCAATTGCTGAAGCAAAAAGACTTAACATTCCTGTTGTTGCTATTGTTGACACAAACTGTGACCCTGATGAAGTAGATTACGTAATCCCGGGTAATGACGATGCTATCAGAGCCGTAAAACTTATTGCAGGCGCTATGGCTGACGCTATTATCGAAGGCAGACAGGGCGAACAGATGGAAGAAAAAGCTGCTGAAGACGCAGAAGCTACAGAAGAATAATTTTTAAAACGGGTGGACTCCCATCCATCCGTTTTTTATTATGGAACATAACAAGGTTCCGGGGACCTGATCGCAATCTTTGATTGCGCAATCGGGTCGGACTCTTATTAAACATTTGGAGGTAACTAAAAATGATTAGTGCAGCATCAGTTAAAGAACTCAGAGAATTAACAGGTTGCGGAATGATGGACTGTAAAAAAGCCCTCGCCGAAACTGATGGAAATATGGAAAAAGCAATCGAATGGCTTAGAGAAAAAGGTCTTGCCGCAGCTGCTAAAAAAGCAGGAAGAATTGCCGCAGAAGGTCTTGTATATGCAAGCACAAATGCTGATAACAGTGTTGGTGTTGTTGTTGAAGTTAACAGCGAAACAGACTTCGTTGCTAAAAACGAAGATTTCCAGAACTTCGTAAAAGGAATTGCAGACGTTGTTGAAAAAGAAAATCCGGCAGACGTTGCAGCTCTTCTTGAAATGAACTATCCGGGCAGCGAAGGCACAGTTGCTGATATGCTCCGTGAAAAAATCCTTACAATCGGCGAAAACATGAACATCAGAAGATTCGCAAGATACGAAGGAAGTGTTATAACATACATCCACGGCGGCGGAAGAATCGGTGTTATGGTTAACTTTGATGTTGACGGCGCTGAAAACGACGTAATTGCAGAACTTAAGAAAGACGTTGCAATGCAGGTTGCAGCAGCAATGCCGCAGTACCTCGACCGTGACAGTGTTCCGGCTGAAGTTGTTGAAAAGGAAAAAGAAATCCTTTCTGCACAGGCTCTTAACGAAGGCAAACCGGCAAACATTGTTGAAAAAATGGTTATGGGAAGAATCAACAAATTCTACCAGGAAAACTGCCTTATTGATCAGGCATTTATTAAAGATAATGACCTCAGCATCAAAAAACTTCTTGAAGCAAAATCCAAAGAAACAGGCGTTAACATTGCTATTAAAGGTTTCGTAAGATTTGAAAAAGGTGAAGGCCTTGAAAAAAGAGAAGATGACTTCGCAGCGGAAGTTGAAAAAATGGCAGGCAAACAGTAATAAATAATTTTTAAAATAAGGAGGTTGTCTCAAAATAGGATATTCTATTTTGTGGGGACCTCTTTTTTTAAAATACGGCAAAGATAAAGGAATTTTTCCTTTAATATAGAATAGTTATATTAAAGAATAAACATATGAAAGGGTCGGTGCAGATGAAACCGTTGTACAAAAGAGTATTACTTAAACTTAGCGGAGAAGCTTTAGCGGGGGATAAAGGATTTGGACTTTCTGAAGAAATCCTTGGAAGCATATCTTCTGTAATAAAAGAATGTGTTGATATGGGGGTTGAAATTGCAATCGTAGTAGGCGGTGGTAATTTCTGGCGCGGAAGATCAGGAAAACAGATGGACAGAACCCGTGCGG
>JAFVVU010000239.1 GCA_017502065.1 Clostridia bacterium
AGCCGGAGCATTTTTGAGGTTTTCTTCAGTTGCAATGTAAGGTCTGATACAAGCGTGCGGACAAACGTAAGCACACTGGTTACACTGGATACAGTTGTCAATATCCCACTGCGGAACGAGAACAGCGATACCACGTTTTTCGTACTTGGTTGTGCCGGAAGGAACGATACCGTCAGCATCGAATGCACTTACCGGGAGGCTGTCACCCTTCTGAGCAAGGATAGGTTTAACAAGGTTGTTGAAGTAGTCTGTAGCCGGAACTTCAGCAGGAAGTGCACCTTCTGTTGCTGTAGCCCAGGATGCAGGGTAGTTGATTTCAACAAGACCTTCGTGACCTGCATCAACAGCAGCGTTGTTCATGTTAACAACTTTTTCACCTTTTTTGCCGTAGGTTTTAACAATAGCTTCTTTCATGTATTTGATAGCATCATCCATAGGAATGATGTTAGCAAGTTTGAAGAAAGCAGACATCATGATCATATTGATTCTTGAACCAAGACCAAGTTCCATACCAAGTTTAACAGCATCGATGTTGTAGAATTTAACATTCTTTTTAGCGATTGCCTGTTTCATTGTAGCAGGAAGGTTAGCTTCAAGTTCTTCAACAGTGTTCCACGGGGAGTTGAGGAGGAATGTACCGCCATCTTTAATACCGTCAAGGAGGTCATAACGTGTAACGTAAGAAGAGTTATGACATGCAATGAAGTCGGAAACTGTAAGAAGGTAAGGAGCTTTAATAGGTGTTTTACCGAATCTTAAGTGAGAAACTGTGATACCACCTGATTTTTTAGAGTCATATGAGAAATAACCCTGAGCGTACATGTCTGTGTGGTTACCGATGATTTTGATGGAGTTTTTGTTAGCACCAACAGTACCGTCAGAACCAAGACCGTAGAATTTACAACGTGTAACGCCTTCCGGAGTTGTATCGATTTCTTCTGTGATATCGAGTGAAAGACCTGTAACGTCATCGTTAATACCAACTGTGAAGTGGTTTTTCGGAGCGTCAAGTTTGAGGTTTTCATAGATTGCATTAACCATAGAAGGTGTGAATTCTTTGGAAGCAAGTCCATATCTTCCGCCAACAACTTTAATGTCGTTCATACCTTTATCGTTAAGTACTGTAGCAACGTCAACATAAAGCGGTTCACCGAAAGAACCAGGTTCTTTTGTTCTGTCGAGAACAGCAACTTTCTTAACTGTTTTCGGAAGAGCAGCAACAAAGTGTTCAGCAGAGAACGGTCTGTAAAGTCTAACTTTAACAAGACCAACTTTTTCGCCTTTAGCTACGAGGTAATCAACTGTTTCTTCAATAGCTTCAACACCTGAACCCATTGCAATGATAACTCTTTCAGCGTCAGGAGCACCAACATAGTCAAAGAGTTTGTAGCTTCTGCCTGTAGCAGCTTCAACTTTTTTCATCATTGTTTCAACGATGCCAGGAACAGCGTTGTAATATTTGTTACAAGCTTCTCTGTTCTGGAAGTAGATGTCAGGGTTCTGAGCTGTACCTCTCTGGTCAGGGTGTTCCGGATTCATTGCACGACGTCTGAAGTCTGCAATGTCTTCGTAGTCAACCATTTCTGCCAATGTTTCATAAGGAATAGCATCAATTTTCTGAATTTCGTGAGAAGTTCTGAAACCGTCAAAGAAGTGAAGGAACGGAACTTTTGATTTAAGTGTGGAAAGGTGAGCAACTGTTGCCATATCCATAGCTTCCTGAACGGATGCGGATGCAAGCATTGCAAAACCTGTCTGGCGGCAAGCCATTACGTCAGAATGGTCACCGAAAATTGAAAGAGCATGTGCGGATACACAACGAGCACTTACATGGAAAACTGTAGGCATAAGTTCGCCGGCAATTTTATACATGTTAGGGATCATAAGAAGAAGACCCTGAGATGCTGTAAATGTTGTTGTAAGAGCACCTGCTGCGAGAGAACCGTGAACGGCACCGGCAGCACCTGCTTCAGACTGCATTTCTACAATCTTCATTGTCTGGCCGAAAATATTTTTTCTGCCGTAAGCTGACCATTCGTCACAAACTTCTGCCATGTTGGAAGAAGGAGTGATAGGGAAGATAGCTGCGGCATCGCTGAAGGCATACGCAACATGGGCTGTTGCGGTATTACCGTCAACCGTAAGCTTAACTGAATTTGCCATTTTTTATTACCTCCATATTGATAAAAATTGTATACAATTATACTTATTACATATTATACAACGATTCTAAATATAAGTCAATGCTTCAATTGTAAAAAATTCAACAAAAATAGCGTATTTTTTGTTATATTTTTAACACAGTATAATATTTTTAAAAACTATTGCAAAAAAATTCTGTATGTTATATAATAATATTAAAGAAAAATATAAGAAAAATATAAGGAGGAAATTATTA
>JAFVVU010000240.1 GCA_017502065.1 Clostridia bacterium
ACATGCTTTTGTTGCCGTACCCGGATACCACAATCCGTCGGTAATATGAGAATAGTTTATAAGGTTTTTGTCTGGATAAGCGTTATCCGTGATAACACAAATTCTGCCTGCAGTTGCAAGCTTAACAGTCACCATCCCAAGCTCTATACCGCCTGCAGCAAAAACTTCCATAACAGTATCAGTACTTCCGCATAAAACCGGCGTTCCTTCGGCAAGTCCTGTTTCGGCACTTGCACTTACTGTGATTTCACCTACGATATCTGTAGGCTTTACAAGTTTCGGAAGTTTTTCAGTCGGAAAATCAATTATACCGCAAAGTTCTTTTGACCAGGTCTGGGTAGTAAAATCAAAAAGCATACTGCCTTCTGCTTCAATATTGTCGGTAACGTAATCACCCGTCAGCTGATGGCGAACATAGTCTTTTGCAAAACAGATTTTATCAACCTTGCTCCATACATCAGGCTCGTTTTCTTTAACCCACATAAGTTGGGGAAGGGTCCATATTGTTCCCGGATTATGAAGAACCTGCTGAAGGATGATGTCTTTATAGTTGTTATTGAGAAATTCAACTTCTTTTTGTGCTCTTGTATCCGTCCAGTAAATTGCAGGACGTAAAACATTAAAATCTTTATCCATTAAAACGGATGTATGTGTAGCGGCATCAAGTGCAACACCTACTATGTCGGATGCATCTATTCCACTTGTTTCAATGATGTTTTTAATATTTTCTTTTGTTGCAATATACCAATCATCCGGATTCTGCTCAGTCCAGCCTATGTTCGGATAATATGTTTCATACTCGTGAGAAGCAGTGGCGATAACATCACCATTTTCAGCAAGCAGAGTGGCTTTGGAAGAACCGCCGCCAAAATCTATTCCAAGTAAATATTTCATAGTTTATCACCTTTTATAGCGTAATTTTCTCCGAAAATTCCGGGTGTAACCCCTCTTTGAATCAGGCTGTCACAGTTCTCGTGGCATATTATCCATTTGTTTTTCTTAAAAAGAAGCTTATCTGTATGAGCTTTATCTAAAAGGTCGTTCGTACCCTTTGGTAAAACAACCAACATTGCAAAGCCATTTTGATTTATCTGGCATGGGGTAAAATGCAACACACCTGAATAAATCTCAACTGCTTCTCCTTGTTTGACATAAAATGCCTTTATATTTTTAGAGTCATATTTTCCGTTTATCATATCACATTCTTTTCCAAGCAGTAATACCAGGTCCGTAAAGGCAATGTTAACCTCACTGCTTTTGTGATATTCAAGACCATTTAGTGCATTATTATATCCCCAGCATACACCCATCTGCACAGGCATTTCGCCGAAAATTTCATCCTGAATTTTTGTTTTCTGCCATGTGTTTTCAAAAGGCTCGTGTGATAGCTCGTAACATGCTCCATTTTCAGGCATTCTTAATGCTTCTGCCGCGGGAACAAATTCTTCTGCTGAAATATCGTCGATTAGTCTGCCATAAGGAGTAAATTCCATATCTTTGACACTGAAAAATTCAATATGCGGATTTAGCTTTTTTAATTTTTCAAGCATAAAAATCAGTCCTTTACAGTTACTATATGCGTTCTTGAAATTGTATCTTTTGGAGCTATCTTTTCAATGCCCTCTTTTTTTGTAATATCGTAATCAGAATTTACATCATCATGTATTCCGCATCATGGCTCAAGACATATATATTTTGCATCAGGTTTTGTCCAAAGAAGGAAATAATTAAATCCCTCAAAATCTACATGACATTCTTTTGTCCCATTGCACTTTCTGAGTGTCGCTCCTTTGGAATTGAGATTTTTGAACACAAGAGCATCAGTTGCAAAATAGTCATAATTAAGTTTTAATACTTTTCCGCAATCCAGAATTCTTTTTGTATTTCCATCAAGGATGCTGCCTGCCAGTGTGCAAGTATCAAGAGTTTCCTCTTTATCAAACACAATTTCGTAATCCTCAATTCCTTCAGGACATGCATATCCCTCATGAGCACCAAAAGAAGTATACATTATCTTATCAGTCTTGTTTTCAATCTCATATATTACCTTAAGAGTGTTTGATACAACTTCATATGTAATTCTGAAATCATATTCATATGGATAGCTCTTGAGGCTTTCAGCGTTAGATTTCAAGCTGAACACAGCCTTGGATTCTTCCTTTAAAATACATTCAAACTCTGTAAATCTTGCATATCCGTGCTTATCAAGAGTGTATTCCTTACCCTCAAGAATATATTTATCATCCTTAAGGCCACCACAAATCGGGAACAAAACAGGTGAATGTCCCATCCAGAAATTTTCATCACCCTGCCAAATAAATTCTGTACCTTTTGTATTTTTAATAGAGCAAAGTTCTGCACCCATTGTGCTGATTACTGCACTGATATCATTATTCTTAATTATTATTTGTTCAGCCATTTGTGCACCTCATCTGTTGTCATAAAGAACCCTCTGTTTTCGCCTGCCATTATCCACAGATAATAGTTATCATATCCGGGAGCGGCATGGAACGGATGATATCCTCTCGGGATTTCAACGAAATCCCCTGATTTAACAGTATAGGTTTCATCAACGTCGCCTTCCATTGTATATACTTTCTGTATACCAAAACCCTGAGGCTGCTTAAATTCATAGTAATAAATTTCTTCTGTTTCGGCTTCAAAAGGCATATTGTCATCATCGTGTTTGTGTGGGGGATAACTTGCCCACTGACCGCCTTTTACAAAAGCTTCGCCTATATAGAACATATTGGAGTCAACTCTTTCATCAAGAATGAAATGAGCTTCTCTTTCCCAACCGGGTTTGCCTAAATTTTTTATAATAACATCTTCGGGATTAATGATTGCCGGTTTGAAATCTTTTGTTGAAGGAGATTTGCAAACAGCTATCTGTACTTCGCCTACGCCTGTAACGGAAAAGGGTTTGTTTGCGGGGATATAAATACAGGTAGCGGCACCGTCAAATACATCTTTACGTTTACCTGCTTCTTTAAATTCAAAACCTTCGCCTTCTACTGTGCATTTTCCACCAAGCAGAACAAGAGCATATTCCTTATCTGTTTCAGAATAGGATTTCTTGTCGCCGTCGGCAAGACGTAACATATCCATTTCTATCTTCTGACAGAAACTGTCTTCCTTTGTGAATATTACAGATTTGCCAAATCTTTTGTTCCAACTTCTTTTATACATTGTAGCCACGCTCCTTTAAAAATTCAATTGTTTCATTATAAGTCGGTACGCCTTCTCGGGCACCTACTTTCGTACATTTTATTGCAGATACCGCACTTGAAAAAACAGAGGCAGCAAGGTAATCCATTTTCCGGACGGTTGCAAAGGCAAATGCCCCATGAAAAACATCACCCGAACCGTTGGAATCAACGGCATCTACCCAAAATGACGGATAGTGAGTTACTGTTTTACCGTCAAATATAATTCCGCCTTTTTTGCCCTGTGTTATTACAACAACTTCGGGCGAATACTTTTTAAACAGTATTTCGGCAGCCTCCTCGGCTGTTTTTGCTTTGGTATGACCAAGTGCGAATTCCTCGGACGGAATTAATATATCGCTGAATGGCAAAAGACGTTCAACACCTTCATACAATCCGCCTGCATCATACAATACCTTTGTTCCGTTTTCTTTTGCAATTGTTGCACCTTCTATAGCGGCACCCATATCGTTGCCGTCAACCATCAGGATATCGGCGTTTTTTATTGCCTCACCTTTGGTTTCATCTACCTTTGTAGGTGGAACATTTCCGCGGAAGAATACGCACGTTCTTGATGCTGATTCCTTTGCAAGCCATATGCATGAGCAAAAGCTGTCCAATCCGGGAAGGATTGTTATATAGTTTGTATCAACAGCGTATTTCTCAAAATCAGCTTTTAAAAACTTTCCTCCATTATCGTCAGTCATATTGCCGATAAAAGCACAAGTTTCGCCAAGTTTAGATGCCGCAACAAGACCTGTTGCACAAGGGCCACCGCCGCTTGACTTTACGGCATTTGCACGCATTTTTGTATCTTCTGTGGGATAGTTGTCAACGGAATACAGGGTATCAAACACGTTTGCACCTATGCCTACAATTTTGTTAATTCTCATAATTTCACCTGTTTTTTTATACGCTAAAGCGAGTAAGCAAAAATTACTTACTCACTTTTTGTTTTATGCTTTATTATCAGCATTTAAAAGTTTAATTCTGGTTATACAAAAATCCTTAACCGCTTCAATAGGTTTTTTCATAAAGTTATCAATAGCAATAACTCGGTCAGGTTTTTGCAGTTCTTCAAGACAAGTATCAAGAAAAGCAAAGCATATATCTGTGGCAAAATTCATTTTTCTTATTCCTGCCGCAACAGCTTTTTTGATTTCTTCGTCGGGAACACCGCTTCCGCCATGGAGAACAAGCGGCAGATTGTTTGTTGCCTTGCGGATATCTTTGATACGTTCAATATCAAGTTTTGGCGGTTTTGAATATCTGCCGTGTGCAGTACCAACTGCAACTGCAAGACATGCAATACCTGTTTGTTCAGCAAAAACTTTAGCATCCTCAGAAGTTGTAAACTCATCCTGCTCATCGTCTTTTGTTGATCCTATATGCCCAAGCTCACCCTCAACCTGAATACCAACATAGGCACAGGTATCAACCACGCGTTTTGTAAGAGCAATATTTTCTTCGAATGGAAGGGTAGAACCATCAAGCATAATTCCTGTTGCACCGTATCTGATTGAACGGGTAGTTTCAAGTTCGGACGGGCCGTGATCAAGATGGAAACAAACGGGAACACTTGCCTTTTCGGCAGCAGCTTTAATAACAGGCGAGAGGAAATATCCTGCTTTTTCTTTCATAAGACGCGGATAAATCTGCATGATAACAGGTGCACGCATCTCTTCTGCCGCATCAAGCACTCCCATAACAGTTTCCATATTATAAACATTAAATGCAGGGATGGCAAAGTTTCCTTTTTCTGCTATATCTAAAATTTCTTTAAGGCTTATAAGCATTCAAGGACAACCTCCTCAAGTTTTTTAAGTTCAATATCTTCGGGTTTTGTTTTGCTGAGGAGTAAATATTCAGCAGTGTTTTCGGTTACAAGAATTGTTGTATCCATGTTTTTTGCATTAACCCAACGTGCTTGAGCAACCTTTTCCATTACGTCAGGCATATATTCATTCATAATAAGACTACCTGCAAGGACAGTGTGCTCTCTGTTGAGAAGCATTTCGGATACGTTGCCGCAAGCGGAAAGAATGAATCTTATCGGTTCGGTTTCTTCAAGTTCGCGTGCAAGGTATGGGTTGTCCTGAGGTGTATATGTTTTATCACTCTTTTTAACTTTAAGTGCACCGGTTTTTATAAGTTCAGCTACAAATTCAGTAAAGGTAACTACTTCAGGTTTTAAATCAATGCCCCATTCTTTGTATTCACGTTTCATCACTTTAGCATCAAGCGGGTCATAGCAAATAACCTTTTTATAGCCAGACAAAGCTTTGGCGCAGTTTTCCATAATTGCCTTTGTTTCAGCAGCGGCACCGATTAAAAAGTCGGCAGATGCACCGCTGTTTGGTTCATCGGCAAGCATTGCAAAGCTTACGCCTGCTTTTTTAAGAAGTTCAACGGCTTCCTTTGCACAGCCCTTTGCTCTTGTATCTTCGCCAATGAAAAATACTGTATCGGAATCTTCCAGTACCGGAATATTTTCGTTTTTGTCGGCACCATAGATGTTGCCTTTTGCGTTAAGGTTGGAAAGCATAGTCATTACATAATCAGGAAGCTTTCCGTCAAGTGCTGCACCAAGGCGTGCTTCTTTTGTGAACATTATCGGATCCCAACCGGTTACACAATCAGT
>JAFVVU010000241.1 GCA_017502065.1 Clostridia bacterium
ATCATCATCTTCCCAGTTTGATACGCCTGCTTTGATTTCCTGCATCATATTCATAACCTTTGCGTTTGCGCCACCGTGTTTCGGTCCTTTAAGTGAGCTTATTGCAGAGGCAATTGCCGAATATGTATCTGTTCCGGAGGAGGATACAACACGGCAGGAGAATGCGGAGTTGTTACCACCACCATGTTCCGCATGAAGAACAAGCATTGTATCAAGAATCTGAGCTTCTATATCCGTAAACTTGCTGTCCGGACGGATAAGATGCAGGAAGTTCTGCGCGGTTGAATATTCTTTTTTCGGCGAGTGTATATAAAGACTCTTGTTATCGTAATAATGACCTTTTGCATGATATGCATATGCCGACATTGTTACCATTCTTGAAATAAGCTCAAGTGACTGACGAATCATGTTTGCAAGACTCTGGCTTTCGGGGTCATCATCATATGTGTAAAGTGAAAGCACGCAGCGTGCAAGCTTGTTCATTATGTTCGGGCTGGGGTTTTTAAGGATTGTATCTTCTGTAAATGATTCGGGAAGTTCGCGAAGATTACCAAGAATTTCGTTGAATTCAGCAAGCTCTTTTTTGTTAGGCAGGAAACCGAAAAGGAGCAAAAAAATTGCTTCTTCAAAAGCAAATCTGCCTTCTGCCTGCGCATTTTCAATTATTTTTCTTGCGTTGACACCCCTGAACATGAGCTTACCTTCAATTGGCGTACGTTCACCGTCGTCAATAATGTATCCTCTTACCTCCCCGATGGAAGTAAGACCTGCAAGAACACCGGTCCCGTCAGGATTACGAAGGCCCCTTTTAACCTGGTATCTGCTGTAAAGCTGAGTGTCAATTTTATAATTTTCTGCCGCTGATTCAATAAGTCCGTTTATTACAACATTATCTATAGCCATAATTATCTCCGTTTCTGCCGCTTCCTGCGGCTTTTATGCATGAAAAGCTTTTCCTAAAATAAATTCCTCCCGTAAAAGGAGGAATATGTAAAAACTTTTTAACTTACTTAAGCTGTCTTCTGCTTTCTCTGATTTCGTCCAGAACAACCGACGAAGTTTTGTCAATCCTCTCGAGTAATGAGTCTGCATAAGCAATAGCATTTCTGTGCATTTCAGCTTCCTGGCGACGAGCTTCGTCAAGAATTGCATTTGCTTTTTCTTTAGCCGATCTTGTGATTTCATGCTCATCAATAAGTGCAATAACTTTATCCTGAGTATCTTTAACAATTTTGTCAGCTTCTGATTTTGCTTCTGCAAGAATACGTTCGCGTTCTTCTTTGACCCAACGTGCCTGTTTGAGTTCATCAGGCATTTTAAGACGGATTTCATCAATCATAGTGAGAAGGTCTTCTTTGTGGGTTATTGTGTAACCGAAAAGACTGTAAGATTTCTCAACAACGTCTTCTATTTCATCTACTAACTGTAATATTTCCATAATGTGTACCTCCGGTTTTTTATTTTTCCGTTAATTATTAAACTTTTTGAGTACGGTGTCAATAACACCTGCAGGAACCATTTTTTCAAGGTTTCCGCCGTATGCCGCAAGCTCTCTTACAATGCTTGAGCTTACGTGCGAATATTCCGACGCCGTCATCATAAACAAAGTTTCAATATCAGGACTTTGTTCACGGTTTGTAAGCGCCATCTGGAATTCAAACTCAAAATCGGATATCATTCGCAGGCCTTTAACAATTATTTTTATGTTGTTTTCCTGCATATAGTTTACAAGAAGCTTGTCCGAAGAGATTACTTTTACATTTGGAATGTCCTTTGTTACTGTTTTAAGCATTGAAATCCTTTCCTCAACGGTAAAGGTGGATTTCTTTGCCGAGTTAACAAATATTGCCACAACAACCTCATCAAAAATTGCCGCTGCCCGTTTAATTATGTCTAAATGTCCGTTGGTAACCGGGTCAAAGCTACCGGGATAAATGGCAACTTTCATTGAGATCCTCCTTGTAAAAAAATGTCAAAACACTACACTTATCCAATTTACTACATCTATTATATACTATTTATTTTGAATAATCAATATTTTATTTAAATTTTTTTATAAAAATTTATGTTTATTCTTCCATATTTTCTTTTGTCAAACAGCACAAGCTCTCCCACTGTTTCGGGAACGGGTTGTCCGTCGTCCGTTTCGGCAATAATTATGCCGCCATCTTCCAGGATTTTTGCTTCATCCACAGCCTTTATTGTCTCCCCTGCAAGCTCATCGGCATAAGGCGGGTCAAGGAAAATAAGGTCAAACTTTTCCGTTATTGTTTTTACAACGGCAAA
>JAFVVU010000242.1 GCA_017502065.1 Clostridia bacterium
CCGCCGTATAAGAATGTGCTTCTGAACATCTTGAATTTACTGAGTGATGTTACCATCAGCTTAGATGCCAGAATTCCGGATACAAAGTTAAGGATGATACCTGTAAGAAGTGTGTATCCGAATGAAAGGATTGCACCGGAACCGAATATCATAAGAACAATTGCAACAATAAGAGTTGTTATGTTTCCGTCAAATACAGCAGAGAATGCTCTCTTATAACCTGTTTCAATTGCACTGCGGAGTGTTCTGCCCATATTGATTTCTTCTTTGATACGTTCCGAAATAATGATATTTGTATCAACACCCATACCGATTGACAGGATGATACCTGCAATACCCGGAAGTGTAAGTGTAACCTGCGGAAGTGAAATTGCAAGAAGCTGACCGCCTACCTGAAGAAGAAGTCCGATACATGCAACAAATCCCGGAAGTCTGTAGTATACTATCATAAACACACCTATAAGTATAAGTGCAAGAATTCCTGCATAAACCATTACGTTAAGTGAGCCGGCGCCAAGTGTCGGGCTGATTATGCTGAAATCTTTTACATAAATTGAAAACGGAAGTGCACCGGAATTGATTTTGTTTGACAAATCCTGTGCTTCTTCAAGAGATGCCATTCCGTTGATGATTGCCTGTCCACCATTAATCTGTTCCTCAACACTTGGAGCAGAAATAAGGGTTTCATCCATAAATATTGCTATCTGTTTGCCGATATTTGCAGCTGTTGCTTCAGAAAAAAGCTGCGAACCTGTGCTGTCAAGTTCAAGAGTTACAACCGGCTGACTTGTCTGCTGATCAAGAACAACGTCACTCTTTACAACGTTTTTACCTTCAAGAAGGATGTTGCCTTCAACATCACGGAAAGTAAGAAGGGCTGTTTCGCCAAGCTCTTCAATTGCTTTCTGTGCATCAAAATCTGCTTCGTCTGATTTCCATGGGAAACGGATAAGAACTTCGCCTGCCAGATTATCAACCGTAATTTCACGGTCAAGAATATTTTCGGCATCAAGTCTTGTTTCAAGAATTGCCCTTACAGATGCAAGTTCCGATTCTGTTGGCGCTCTGTCAAGGTCTTTCGGTGCATAAATGGCTTCAACGCCGCCTCTTATGTCAATACCGAATCTCATGTCGTTGGCATTCTTAATATTGATAAAACTGAAATCGCAAAGTGTGAGTGTTAAAATAAGTGCGATAACAATTGCAACAATAAAGAACGTGCCTCTGTTGATTTTTTTCAAATTTATCACCTCATAAATTTATTTTAAACATTTTTAATAATATTTGTGGCCTACAACAAATTCGTCCCCAAAAATACCGGTATTAAGCCCATGTTCTGCTACCGGCAACTGAATAAAAAAGTTGTTATAGGGCACCGTGTCATACACTCTTCCCGCATCCACGTCAAGGTCAAATTCTCTGCGGAGAAGCAGATTAAGCTCATATCTGCTCATTTCAACGCCTTTATATTCGGGAAGCATTTCATTTATAAAAATGTCCATATTTGTTGAACGTATATACCAGATTTCTCCGTTTTCTTTAAAAACAAAATCCATTATATCGCCATCTTCAAATCTGTATGTTAAAGTATCCCTATCCCCATCAAATTCCCAGTTTTCAAAGTCAGCAAGATATTTAAGCTCGTCCATTTTTATGCCACTGTAAGCAAGTTTATTAATATACGAAAGCGACTGCATATTTTCAAGCATATTGTCGTGTTTTGATTTTTTGACTGCTCCGCTTATTATAAAGAAGGCCGCCACAAGAATTATCGCGGCAAGAACTGCCGATAACGCAATCATAACCTTTCTATTTTTTATGTTCATTCACACTTACCCCCATTTAAATAATCTCTACAATTATAGCATATTTTTCAGCATATTGCAACACTAAAAAAGAAAAACCCTTACTTTTTTATTTGTAAGGGTTTTATTATTATTTATTATACTCTACCCCAAAATGCTCGTAACCCGATTTTGTTACTATCCTTCCCCTTGGAGTGCGGTTTAAGAAACCGAGCTGCATAAGGTACGGTTCGTACACATCCTCGATAGTTGTAGGTTCTTCGCCGATTGTTGCGGCAAGAGTATCAAGACCAACGGGGCCTCCATCAAAATGATTGATTATTGACATCATCATTCTGCGGTCAACTCCGTCAAGACCGAGCTTATCAATTTCAAGCATATCAAGTGCAATATCCGCAAGCTTTTTTGTGATTATTCCATCACCTTTAACCTGTGCAAAATCACGCACACGTTTGATAAGGCGGTTTGCAATTCGGGGGGTTCCTCTCGAACGGCTTGCAATTTCCATTGCGCCATCTTCTTTAATACC
>JAFVVU010000243.1 GCA_017502065.1 Clostridia bacterium
ATTGCATCTGCAGTCGGTATTGACGAAGTTCTTGCAGAAGTTATGCCGCAGGATAAAGCATCGGCAGTAAAGAAACTGCAGGAACAGGGAAATGTGGTTGCAATGGTAGGCGACGGAATAAACGATGCGCCTGCACTTGCACAGGCAGATGTGGGAATTGCAGTCGGGTCCGGAACGGATGTTGCAATGGACAGTGCGGATATTGTCCTTATGAAAAGTGATTTGAATGATGTTTACTATGCGGTTGCTCTCAGCCGCGCAACCATAAGAAACATAAAACAAAACCTGTTCTGGGCGTTTGGATATAATACACTCGGCATTCCTATAGCGGCAGGGCTGCTTCATATATTCGGCGGTCCGCTTTTAAGCCCCATGATTGGCGCCGCGGCAATGTCATTAAGCTCGGTATCGGTTATCACCAATGCACTGCGTTTAAACCGCTTTAAATTGAAATAAGGAAAGAACAGGGAGAAAATAGTGCAGAACGAACAAACTGAACTCCAGCAACGTATCATTGCCGGAGCGTGCCCGAAGGCGTACATAGGTACGCTGAGAGGTGAAGTTTGTTTGTAGCATAAAGCTATAAAATAAAAAAAGGAGTTGCATTAGGGCAACTCCTTTCAATTTAATAAACTGTATTAGTTTTTTGATAATTCTAATTATAAAACTCAGCTTTATGCGGTCTGTGCATTTTATCACTGTTCTTATATATTCGTTTCTATTGCTTTGCCTGTTTCGAAAGACTCAAATGTTGCTTCAATAACTTTAACAACACGGAGTGCTTCTTTCGGGTCAACAAGCGGTTTGCCGTTTCCTTCAAGAGCATCAATGATTGCTTTGTAGGAACGTGTATAGTCCGTATCAGGCTCGACAAGAGGAATTTCCTCTGTTGTTTCTTTACGGCGGGGAGCCATTGTTTTTGTCGGACCTGCCTTTGTATAAACAATATCTTCTTCCCAATGTTCTTCTGTTTCTTTTGCGCGGATAATCTTACCGTCACAGCTCCAGTTGTTGACAATCATTGTGCCGTTATCACCGCAAACGTACCATCTCGGCATTGAAATAAAGTTACATGTACCAACCTCAATCTGTGCCGATTTTCCACTTTCAAACTTTAAGTGAAGTTTGAAATAATCGTCAACCTCGGGATATTTGATACTGAACATATGTGTATATACCGAAACAACTTTTTCGGGGAGCATATTCATTATCTGGTCGATAAGATGCACACCCCAGTCAAGGAGCATACCGCCACCGGCAACCTTATACTGACGCCAGCCGTCCGGAACACCACGTGCGCCGTGTACCCTTGATTCAATAGAGAATATGTTGCCAAGAGTTCCCTTTTCATACGCTTCTTTAACAAGAAGATAATCCTTATCCATTCTTCTGTTTTGATGAACGGTAAAAATACATCCTTCTTCTTCCGCAACTTTTATAATATCTTCAAGGTCACTGCTGCAAAGTGTAACAGGTTTTTCACAAATTACCGCTTTCTTTGCACGCAGTGCGGCAATGGAATATTCCTTGTGGAAGTTGTTCGGTGTTGCAACAAGAACAATATTAACCTTTTCATCTGCAAGAAGAGCCTCAGCAGATTCATAAGTATTAATATCCTGTTCGGCTGCAAATTTCATTCTTTCGTCGTTTATGTCGTAAATTCCGGCAATAAACATTCTGTCATCTTTTGCGATTTTCTGGTAATGGTAATATCCCATACCGCCAAATCCAATAATTCCAAGTCCGTATTTTTTCATTAAGCCCACCACATTTCTCCTTTGCTCTCAAAAATGAGAACATCTTTAAGGAATTCAATTGCTTTTCGAAGACCTTCGTCACCGGTCATAAGACTGTCTTCATGTTCGATGCTGATAACGCCGTCATATCCTACCATACGGAGATTTGACATAATATCTTTCCAGACCTGCGCATCGTGACCATATCCTACTGAACGGAAAATCCAGGAACGGTGGATTTCATCGCCGTAATGCTTGGTATCAAGAACACCGTTAACGGCTGTATTAAGTTCATCAATTTTTGTATCTTTAGCGTGGAAATGATAAATTGCATCACCAAGATATCTTATAGCGGCAACAATGTCAATGCCTTGCCAGAACAAATGGCTCGGATCAAGGTTTGCGCCAATTGTATCACCAACGGCACTTCTCAGTTTCATGAGAGTTTCCGGGTTGTATACGCAAAAGCCCGGATGAAGCTCAAGAGCAATTTTCTTAACACCGTGTGCATTTGCAAATTTGCAGGCTTCTTTCCAGTAGGGGATTAAAACTTCATTCCACTGATAGTCAAGGATTGCAAGAAAATCCTCCGGCCAGGGGCATGTTGCCCAGTTGGGAGTTTTATCCTCAGCACAACCACCGGGACATCCTGAAAAGGTAATTACAGTATCAATACCGAGCGCTTCAGCAAGAAGAACGGTTTTTTCAAAATCTGCCTGATATTTTGCCGCAATTTCTTTGTCGGGATGAACAGCATTACCGTGGCAGGAAAGTGCCGGAACGGTAAGGTTGTATTTTTTAAGCATATCCTTGAATGCCTGGATTTTTGCAGGATTTCCAAGATAATCATCGGGGTTAAGATGTGTATTTCCGGGGCAACCGCCGGCACCTATTTCAAGTGCCTGTACCCCGAGAGAACTTAAATATTTTGCTGCTTCTTCAAGTGTTTTATCGTAAGTAGCAACTGTAAGAACTCCAAGTTTCATAAATTTTAACAACTCCTATTTATTTTCTTCAAGAGATGGGAAAAACGGACATTTTGGCTCTTGTTTTTGTTCGGGAGCCGCCCATTTTGCAGCATTTTTAATCAATTGCTGTATATGTTCATTATAGTACGTAGGGTTGGTTTCGTGGCCCGGCTGAATATATACAACTTTTCCGTAGCCTCTTGAAAATGTGCAAACACTTCTGAAGACCTCGCCGCCTTTAAACCAGCCGAGATATACAATATCATCGGGGCGGGGGATATCAAAATGTTCGCCGTACATTTCGTCATTTTCGATTTCAATATATTCGGGTAGTCCTTTGGCAATCGGGTGAGTAGGATTGATGCACCACAAACGTTCGCGGTCACCTTCGCGCCATTTGAGATTACAGGTTGTTCCCATAAGTCTTTTGAACACTTTTGAATGATGTCCGGAATGGAGCACAATAAGCCCCATTCCTTTCATCACATGTTTATATACTCTTTCTACAATTTCATCGGAAACTTCACCGTGAGCAATATGACCCCACCACATAAGAACATCGGTTTTTTCAAGAACTTCTTCGGTAAGACCGTGTTCAGGCTCGTCAAGAGTTGCTGTAGTTGCGGTAAAATTACCGTCTGCATTTAAAAAGGATGCAATCTGTCCGTGAATCCCATCGGGATATACGGAAGAAACCTCTTCGCTTTTCAGTTCGTGACGGTATTCATTCCATACAGTAACATTAATCATCCAAACGCACCTCTTTGCCTGTTTCAGCAGATTTATAAATAGCGGTAAGGATTTTAATCATATTAACGCCCTGTTCAGGAACAAACATAGGTTCTTTGCCGTTTAATACTACATCCACAAAGTGGTGGAGGTTAGCGGCATGCTGTTCAAGTCCGCCTTTCGGGAGCTTCGGTTCAAGGTCAACAATTCTGCCGTATTCTGATGTATAGATTTTCGGATTTGGTTCATTAAAGTGCAGTGTTGTACCTGCTTTTGTACCGCGAAGTTCAACCCATCTGCCTTCTGTTTCAACGTTTGATGCCCAGGAGAATTCAATCTGCATACAAGCGCCGTTATCAAATTTGATAAAGCCCATTGCAAGGTCTTCAACGTCAAATGTACCATCATCTTTTGCTTCACCAAATACAGAGTTTACGGAGTCGGAACCATCATTGGCATTTGCAAATTTTGTATATGTAGAACCACTTACTGCAACCGGTTTCGGGTTACCCATAAGCCAGATTGCAAGGTCAATCATATGAACGCCAAGGTCGATAAGCGGACCGCCGCCGGACTGTGCTTTAGTTGTAAACCAGCCGCCTTTTCCGGGGATACCGCGTCTTCTCTGCCAGCAAGCTCTTGCGGCATAAATTTCGCCCATTTTACCGTCTTCAATATATTTTTTAAGAAAATCGGAAGCAGCGGAGTATCTGTTGTTTCTCATAACCATAAGAGTTTTACCGCTTGCTTCTGAAGCAGCTTTCATTTTATTAGCTTCTTCAACGCTTACTGCATCAGGTTTTTCACAGAAAACGTGAAGTCCTTTGTTAAGTGCTGCAACAGCAATAACAGAGTGGAGATAGTTAGGTGTGCAGATGTCAATAGCATCAATTCCGTCCATATTGATAACATCATTGTAATCTTCAAATACGTTTGCAATACCATATTTGTCAGCAACTGCCTGTGCTTTGTGAACTTTTATGTCACAAATTGCAACAATTTCAACATTGTCCATTTCTGCATATGCAGGCATATGACAAGCTGTGCAGATACCGCCGGCACCAATAACACCAATTTTAAGTTTTTTCATAATAATCGACTCCTTTTAATATGTTAATTTAATTAATAACCTATGCTTTTAAGATATTCTCTGCTCTGCTTTGCAGCTTCAAGCGGAGTACATGTGGGGGAAGCGTCCTGCTCAACAATAATATATTCAATACCAACCTCTTCGGCTGTTTTCAGGATTTCGGGGAAGTTCTGACATCCCTGACCAATGGGGCGGAACTCAAACCCTGTTTCTGTTCTCGGAATAGGTTTTTTGATTTTGCCGCTTTCGTCAATCAAATCATAAACAGGTCCTTCAATTTTCTTTGTGCAGATAAAATCCTTAAGATGAAGAACTGTGCTTCTGCCTTCGTATTTACGGAGATAATCCGACGGGTCATAACCTGCATATTTAATCCAGCAGCAGTCAAATTCTGTCTGGAACAAATCCGCCGGGAAAGAATCGTAAAGATGATCAATAAGAAGCTTTCCTTCGTGCGGAACAAACTCATAATCGTGGTTATGATAAAGCATTGTAATTCCTGCGTTTTTAAGCGCAGTTGCAACACCGGTAATTTCTTTTACCACTGTATCATAAATATCGCCATCAGCGTGTTTTTCTCTTTTCATACTCGGAATTGCGCAGTATTTAACATCAAGTGTTTTAAGATATTCA
>JAFVVU010000244.1 GCA_017502065.1 Clostridia bacterium
AACTTCTACCGCACTAGCCTGCTCCTCGGTACTTGCCGACAGCTCGTTTGCCGCTGTAGCAATTTCATCGGAGCCGCGGTCTACCTGTTCAGAAACCATGTTAATGTCTGTCAAGGTCTTGTTAAATTCTTTCAGGATATACACAAAGGAAGGGTAAACAGTGAACAGTTTTATTAAGAATACAGCTTTGTTATTAGCAATATTTAATTTATTTTCTTTTACGACCTTTGCAGACCTGAAAACAGGCAATAATTTTGATCTTGGTAATTCAACCGGTGTTATTGTGCCGCTTCCGGGTAATGAAAAAGAGGAACAACCCGATGTGCCGGCTGACAATAATAATAGCGGTGGCGGCGGTTCTTACAGACCAAGTACAAAACCAACAGAAAAGCCGGAACCGGAACAAGAACCGGTACAACCGGAAGATAATATAAATACTTTTACTGATGTAAAACAAGACGATTGGTTTTATAGTGACGTAATGTTTGTGTTTAACAATAAGATTATGACAGGCACGGGTGAAAATGAATTTTCTCCGGATACTACTTTGAACCGTGCTATGATGATTACGATTTTATATAGAATTGACAAAGATGATTCTATATATGAAAAAAATATATTTAATGATGTTGAAAAAAACAGCTGGTACGAAACTGCTGTAAATTGGGGATATGAAAATAAAATTGTTACAGGAACAGGCGAAAAAACCTTTGCCCCGATGGACAATTTAACCCGTGAGCAGCTTTGTGTTATGCTTTATAATTATACAAAACATATTGGAGTTAAACTCAAATTTGCAGATATATCATCTTATACTGACGAAGAAATGGTTTCGGACTGGGCAAAAGAAGCAGTTACATGGGCAGTGCATGAGAAGATTGTAACTGGAAAAGGAAATAATAGCCTTGCTCCACAGGACAGCGCAACAAGAGCAGAAACAGCGGCAGTTATAAGGCGATACGCAGAAAAGTTTGTAGAAATCGAGGAAAAATAAAATGTTAAAATCATTACTTTTCAGATGGTTAAGACTTATGATTACAAGTGTTCTTTGTTCTTTGCCCATATATCTTGAATATGTGGTAGTAATTTCTGATAATCTTATTTTGTTTTTATCATTTATAGCATTTGTAGTAGCGGTGGGAATTGATGCATACCAATTTTCAAGTATTTACTGGAAAAGGCAGGCTTACTATGTGGGACAGCTCTCACCGTTGGCTTTATATAGTGTTGTGGGTTTTTTAACATGCCTGATATTTCCGCCGGCTGTGTTCAACAGAATATTTCTGCCTTTAAGATTTGCGGGATGCTTTGGAATGCAGACTATGGGATCAATAGTTTTAGTTTCAATAATTGTTATAATGTTGGTAACGGGTTTGCGGTTTTGCGGCGCAAGAGCAGGCAGGTCAAACCACAATATGTTTGTCAGATAAAAAAGGATATTCAAATTCGCTAAGGGATTTGTATATTTATATGCAATGAAGATGAAAGCAAGGGGGACTTATATGGTTTGGGGAAAGAAATATTTATGTTCAAACTGTAAAACAGGAAAAGATTCATACGAACTGGACAACCACTCGGAAACCTGTCCTCATATAGCCTATTATGAGAAAAATAAGTGCAATTATTATGTACCGCTTGAAAGTAATAAAAAAACACTTTGGGAAAAGATATCGGGAGTAATTACAGGGAGGAAATGAGTTGGGATTTGCCATTGTTTTGAAAGGTTGAAGGGTTTATATGTTTGTTGTTTGCCTTGCAGAGTTAAATATAGCAATTGAAAATAAATATGATTACATAAAGGATATGTGCCGGGATTATATTACAGAAAATAAAGCTGATTTTTGTGTATCCGCTTCCGATGAGGAAATAAATGCAGAAGGCAACGGGCAATATTTTGACAAAGGATATCTTGAAAGCCTTGCTATTTATCGTAAGATTGCTGAAAAAATAACTCAATATAACGGATTTTTGCTTCATGGTGTTGCTTTTGAAGCAAAAAACTGCGGAATTGCATTTCTGGCAAAAAGCGGTGTTGGTAAAACCACGCATGCAAAGTTGTGGAAAGAAATGCTGAACAATGAAATGACCATTATAAACGGCGATAAACCGCTTATAAGAATAATTGATGAAAAAGTATTTGTTTATGGCAGCGCATGGGCGGGAAAAGAAAAATTGCATACCAATACAAAAACCGAACTGAGAAAAATATGCTTTATTGAACGTTCCGAAACAAACGAATGCTTGCCAATGCAAAAAGATATGGTCTTTAAAAGACTTATAAAACAGATTTATATTCCGAAAAATGAATCGTTGTTGTTAACCCTTGAACAAATAAACAGGTTGGCAGAAAAATGCGAGTTTTATTTGATAAAGTGTAACACTGATATATCATCTGCAAAAATTGCTTGCGAGGAAATGGGTGTATGAAAGGGATAGAAAAATCATTAAAAGAAGATAAGATTTTTGTGGGTAAAACCGAGGGCGACAGTATGTATCCAATGCTGATTTCGGGACGTGACACAGTTGTTATTGAGCCGCCTGTTTTTCCGCTGAAAAAATATGATGTCCCTGTTTATCGTCGTGACGGGCATTACACCATGCACCGAATAGTTAAAGTTACCCGCAAAGGATATATTATCTGTGGCGATAACAGAACTCATCTGGAAAGAGATATAACAGATAAAGATATTATAGGTGTGCTGAGTTCATTTTATCATAACGGCAAACATATAAAATGCACAGATGAGGCTTATGTCAGATATTCAAAAAAGGTCTGCCAAAGCCTTCCTGTACGAATAATAAAAAAGTTAATAAAGCAAATTTGCGCAAAAATATTAAAAAAATAGTAAGAGAATATCCGCCTGCTTATGTTTGCAGGGGGATATTTTGCTTTATGGCTGCATCTTGTGATATCAGTTTTAATATTTGAAAAGTACAAAAAATTATATTAGTGCATTGATTTTTTTGTATGCTTTAATATAATGAAGGTGAGGTGATTAAAATGTATTACATTAAAGATGAAGATTACAATTTTATATCAAATAAATTCCATGATACAAAGGGACCGTTCAATCCTATGAATCAGTTCATCCGTCACGATGCAATTTTTGATGCAAGTACGGGAATGCATGGGGATGACCTCATTAAAGGAATTTCCGAAAATGATAAAAAATATGAAAAACTGCCACATTCCGTGCGTAAGGCAAGAGCAATGGAATATGCACTTGATAACACAAGAATTTTGTGTGACCCGCGTGACATTTTCCCTGCAATAAACTCTATTGACCGTCCGGTTGCAAGGGGACTGT
>JAFVVU010000245.1 GCA_017502065.1 Clostridia bacterium
GACGGACTGTGGGATGATTTCAAACAGTATATTGATTCAGGCGAATACGGCGAAATGGTTGACCATTTCATAGCAAAAAATTCTCCTGTATTTAACGATGTTACAACAGATACATACAGATATCGTTCATGGGTTAAAGACGGGTCTGTATACTTGGTAGTTCAGGAAATGGCAGATAACCCGAACGGTTCAACTGCAGTAGTTGACCTTACAAGCACAAACGGACGTATTAAAATAGATGGTTTTGAAGGCGTAGTTATAAACGGAAGTGACGAAAAAGAGCTTTCTTCCGACTCTAATATTGTAACCATAGACCTTAAACAAAGACAGTCCATCATGTACAAATTAACACCGAAAACTGCTATCAACAGAGCAGATCTTTCCCTCTCAAAATATGATGATTCTGCAGTTCTTGACTGGGCAACAGATGCAATTGAGTTTGTTGGTTTAAACGGTATCGCAAACGACATTTCTCCTGCAACATTTGCTCCTGAGCAGAACATTACAAGAGGCGATTTTGCATATTTCCTCATCAATACTCTTGGTATAAAAGATGCAGGCAAAGCAACTCAGTTTACTGACGTTGATTCTTCAAAATATTATGCAGATGCAATTCTTGCAGGAAGAAGCGTAGGAATCCTTAACGGTAGCGGAAATGATATGTATGAGCCGGAAGAACCAATTTCCCGTCAGGATGCAATGGCAATTATTGCACGCGGTATGAAATATTTGTCTATGCTTGGCGTATCAGATACAGAAAACAGACTTGCCGTATTCTCCGACAGCGCTCTTATTGCAGATTATGCAAGAGAACCTATTGCAGCAATGACTGAAGAAGAAATCGTTAAAGGAAATCCGGACGGAACTGTTAATCCTCTTGGAAACATAACAAGAGCTGAAGCAGCTGTAATTATGCACAGAATAGCTAATAAGTAAGAACCCCACCCAACAGTGCAATCAAAGATTGCTGTTGGGTCCCGGGAACCTTGCTCTGTGTTCCACAGTAAGAACCCCACCCAACAGTGCAATCAAAGATTGCTGCCTTCGTCCCGGGAACCTTGCTCTGTGTTCCACAGTAATAACTGTGATTAAATGCGCTTAAGCGTGCAAATGCAAGTTATTATACAGGTTGTGTTTGGTATACTTAACCTTAATTATAAGATGAAATCCGTGAGAATTCTCACGGATTTCTTTTTATCAAGCATTTGCACTATGGACACTCTTCGCCGCTCGGCGTACCAATGTACGCCTTCGGGCAAGGGCTAAAGCCCTCAGATTGTCCATTTAAGCATCATTTTCTCCCAGTTCGATGAAATATGCAATTAAATAAAAATAAATCCCAAAGCACTGCTTTGGGATTTATTTTTATTTAATATAATCACAAGCCGCTAACGCCGCCGTTGCACCATCCGCTGCTGCGGTTGCTACCTGACGGATTCGTTTGCTGCGGCAGTCGCCTGCAACAAATATGCCGTCTACATTTGTTATACAATCCTCGGCCGAATCTACATATCCGTAGTCGTTAAGCTTTACAAGGTTTGCAAACTGTTCATTCTGCGGCAGAAGTCCTATTGCAAGGAACATTCCGTCAACTGTGATATCCTTTTTGCCATTTGCGGTGTTTATTGTGATGCCGGCAAGCTCATCTTCGCCGAGAAGTTTATCCACCGTTGCGCCAAGAATGATTTCCACATTTTCCTTTGTTACGAGCTCATCTGCAAGCTTTTTCTCGCCTGTAAAATAGTCGAGATTCTGAACAACATAAACCTTTTTGCAAAGGCTTGAAAGAAGAATAGATTCCTGCAGTGCGGAGTTTCCTCCACCGATTACAGCAACTGTTTTTCCTTCATAAAATGCTCCGTCACAAACGGCGCAAAACGAAATTCCGTTGCCGATAAATTCTTCTTCCTTATCAAGACCGAGGAGTCTGTGTTTTGTTCCTGTTGCAATAATTACGGCTTTTGCATAAAACTCTCCGTCGTCTGTTACAACGGTCTTTACGTCGCCGTCCTTTATTTCAAGAACTTCGGCACATTCAATTTCCGCATCAAGATTCATTGCCTGTTCAACAAGCTTTTCGCCGAACTCGGCACCTGTTACGCTGATAAATCCCGGAATGTTTTCCACCTGCGGAGATGATGTTATCTGTCCGCCGAAGGTATCTTTTTCAAGCACAAGCACAGATTTGTTTGCTCTTCCTGCATAAATTGCGGCGGTCAGGCCCGCTGGGCCTGCGCCGACAATAATAATATCATAAGTTTTCATTTAGCTCACGCTTTCAGGAATTTTTTAATATCTGAAACGCCTGTGTAGTTGGAAGCTTTTCCGTCTTCAACAACAACAAGTGTAGGTGCCTGTTTAACACCAAGTGCTACTGTAAGCTCTTTATTTTCATCAGCAAGGAGTTTTGTAAATCCTATACCCATTTTATCCATTATGGATGCCGCTACTTTACAGTTCGGGCAGGTTGCTGATGCAAAGAGATAATATCCGTCTGCAAGAGCATTTTCAGCCTTTTCCTCGCAAGCGCATGCTGCTTCTTTTTTGATTTCATGTGTAAGCTTGGAATTTGCAATATCATAAACCTTACGTTCTTTATATTCCTGGGATTTACCGTCGTTCCAGTTCTGTACCGGACGGTAGTATCCTGTTATACGGCTGTATACTTCTGTATCAGCGCCGCATTCCGGACATTTAAACGCTTCGCCCTGAATATATCCGTGAGTTTTACATACGGAGTATGTCGGTGAAAGTGTGTAATACGGCAGGCTGTAGTTTTCTGCAATCTTTTTAACAAGATTTGCTGCTGCTTTCCAGTCGGGAAGCTTTTCGCCGAGGAATGCGTGGAATACTGTACCTGATGTATAAAGTGTCTGGAGTTCGTCCTGAATATCAAGAGCTGTGAAGATATCTTCAGTATATCCAACCGGAAGATGTGAGCTGTTTGTGTAGTACGGTGTACCGTCACTTTCGCCCGCTGTAATGATTTCCGGATAGTGTTTAAGGTCATGCTTAGCAAGACGGAATGCTGTTGATTCAGCAGGTGTTGCTTCAAGGTTGTAAAGGTCGCCGTACTGTTCCTGATAATCGGACAGACGTTCACGCATATGGTTAAGAACATCTTTTGTGAACTGCTGTGCTTTTTCCTGTGTAAGGTTTTCTTTGATCCATTTAGCATTAAGACAAGCTTCGTTCATACCAACAAGTCCGATTGTTGAGAAGTGGTTGTCAAATGAACCAAGATAACGTTTTGTATACGGATAAAGACCTGCTTCAAGAAGCTTGCTGATAACAGTTCTCTTAACTTTAAGAGATCTTGCGGAAATGTCCATCATTCTGTCAAGACGTTCATAGAAATCTGCTTCATTTTCAGCAAGATATGCAATTCTCGGCATATTGATTGTTACAACGCCGACTGAACCTGTGGATTCACCGCTACCGAAGAAA
>JAFVVU010000246.1 GCA_017502065.1 Clostridia bacterium
CCGCAGGCAAGGTCAAGCACAAGGTTTGGTTTTGCTCCGTAAAGCTTGAAAAGTGATTTAATATATTTAAGGCGTTTTTTATAATCAACATCATCTGTAAGAGAATCATAAACCGATGCAAAAGAAACATACTTCTGCGTTTCGGGATGAAGAAGCTCGGCAAGGGTTTCGTCTCCTGCAAGCTGATTTGAAAGCTTGGGGAGCAGAAGTGCGCTTATATCTGTTTTGCCCACAACATCGCTGTAGGACTCGCCATCGGCAAGCATAATTGCCGCTTCAAGACGGTCCGCAAGGGAATAAAGCTCACCGTCGGAAAACAAAAGACCGATTATTTTGCTGATATCATCGAAATTATTTATTGATACAAGAAGATCCAGCAGTCTTGCGATTTTTTCATTTGAATTATCCATAGGATTTCCTCTTTTCATAGGTTTGCAAACTTATTATATCACATAATAACCTTAAAAACAAGCCAAAATGTTGACAAGCAATTTATTAAATGATATACTAAAATAGTATATGTATACTTATTTATATAAGGGGTAAAAGCTATGGAATTAATTGCTAAACTCGGGAATGAAGATAAACAGATAAGACTTGATGCTCTTCGTAAGCTTAAATCTATGCTTGATGCCGGAAAAATGGAAAAACCGGTAATGGGAAAAGACGTAAATAATCACATACACAGCGTGTATTCATTTTCACCGTACACACCCACAGCGGCAGTATGGATGGCATATACTTCAGGCCTTTGCACAGCGGGTATCATGGACCATGATTCAATCTGTGGTGCAGAAGAATTTATTGAAGCGGCAGGCATAATCGGAATGGCATCCACAATCGGTGCAGAAATAAGATCCGATATGTCGAAAACTGCACTTGCAGGAAGAAGAATAAACAACCCTGACCAGAAAGGTGTTGCATATGTTGCACTCCACGGTATTCCGCACTCGCAGATAGGTCGTGTGAATGAGTTTTTCAAACCCCTCAACAAAGCAAGACTTGAACGTGACCGCAAAATGATTGCTAAAATAAATGAGGTTATGGCACCTTACGACATCAGCCTTGATTTTGATGCCGATGTGCTTCCGATTTCGTATGAAGCAAAAGGCGGCAGTGTAACTGAACGTCATCTTCTTTTTGCACTCGCAAACAAAATCGTGGAAAGATTCGGACGCGGCAAGGGAGTTCTTGATTTCCTCTGTAACGATATGGGAATCAAAGTATCCGAAAAAATTCAGGGATTTTTACTTGATACCGAAAACAAATGCTATGAATATGATTTGCTTGGCGTATTAAAAAGTGATATGGTTGAGAAAATATATATTCCCGCAACCGACGAATGTCCTGATATTCACGACGTTGCGGCACTTGCAAAGGAAACAGGCGCAATTCTTGCATATGCATATCTTGGCGACGTTGGAACCTCCGTAACAGGAGATAAAAAAGCGCAGAAATTCGAAGACGATTATCTTGATGAGCTTTTTGAATGTATAAAAGAAGTTGGATTCTCAGCGGTTACATATATGCCGTCAAGAAACACGAAAGAGCAGCTTGACAGAATAAAAATGCTTTGCGATAAACACGGTTTCTTCCAGATAAGCGGTGAGGATATCAATACTCCAAGACAGAAGTTTATCTGTGAAGCGCAGCGTGACCCTGCATTTGCTCATCTTAATGAAGCAACATGGGCGCTTATCGGACATGAAATTGCGGCAACAGAAGATATAAATAAAGCAATGTTTTCGGACTGGGCTAAACAGACCTATCCGGATTTAAACGATAGAATCAAATATTTTGCATCTATCGGGAGAGGCGAAAGATGAAGAAAAAAATCATCATAGCAGCGGCGGCAGTTCTTGCCGTAATACTTTTAGTTTCGGTATGTCTTTTGAGCAATGGGCTTTTTCTAAAAAAGGTGGAAAAGGAAATTGTTGTTTCTACAGGTATGACCGACTCACAGGTTATTGAAATGCTGCATGAAAACGGGATTATTTCGAATAAAACCGTAATGAAAATCATAAACAGAATATATACAAAAAATGCTCCGTTTAAGGTGGGATCGGCAAAGCTTTCTTCCAAAATGGGATACACGGAAATAATAGACATCCTCCGAAATGATATGCGTACGGATGTGAAGGTAACCATTCCCGAAGGATATAATCTTGATGAGATTGCGGATGTTTTTGCAGCAGCAGGTGCCGATAAGGACAAGTTTTATTATGAGCTTGAACACGGGCAGTTTGATTATGATTTCATAAAAGACCTGCCGGAAGGAAAGAACCGTCTTGAAGGATATCTTTTCCCCGACACGTATTTTATTGAAATTGGCATGAGCGAGCACGATATGATTGATATGTGCCTTGCACAGTTTGACAAAGTGTATACCGAAGAGTACAGCGCAAGAGCAAAAGAGCTTGGTATGAGTGACCATGAAATTATGACGCTTGCGTCCATAATTGAAAAAGAATGTAAAACCG
>JAFVVU010000247.1 GCA_017502065.1 Clostridia bacterium
ATTGTTGATATTTCTGCTTGCTCTGCCGGTAATTGCACTTGCCAAAACCGGTACGGGACTTATCTTTACTGCAACAGATAATTATCAGACGTCAGCACCGCTATCGGGTTTTCCGGTTACATTTGAGGCAAGCATCAAGCTTGATGTAGGATATGCAGAACGTGGCGGTGTAATAATAGGAAGCTATTCTGCCGCTGCTGTTAAGTGTGTTAACTTTGAGATACATACAAACGGAGCTCCCAGACTTTACTATATTGATAATGATGGGAATACAGGCGACTATAAATTTACTTCCGTAAACGTGGCAACGGGTGATTGGGTGCACCTTGCAATTGCTATGGACAGAGCACAGCAGAAGGGCTATTGCTATGTAGACGGTGTTCTTTTGCAGACACTTGATTTGACGGTAGCTTATCCTGAAAGCATAGATATTAAATCAAAATGCGGTCTTGGAACAGACGTAAGAAGTGGTGCGGGACAGTATTTCAAAGGTTCAATCAGAAATGTGTGCCTGTATTCGGATTTGCGTTCGAATGTGGAAATTGCTGAAGATGCGGCAACTGCAACACCTGCTACAGACGGACTTATGGCAGCTTATACATTATCAGCAAACGAAGACGGTTCATACCCGGAAATAATTGAAGATGCTTCGGGCAGCGGAAATAATTTTAACCTTCAGCAGACATGGATTTCAAAAGAACCGGCGCTTAATCCTTATGCTTATTCTATGGCGGTTGTTGGCGATATACAGATTGTCAACCGTGATTATCCGGCTTATGTAAACGGGATTTATGAATGGATTTTAGATAATATTGATGAAAAAAATACCAAATTTATATTGAGCCTTGGTGATATTACGGATGATAATACTGAAAGAGAATATGTTCTTGCGGAGAATGTATACCGCAGTATGCTTGGCGTAGTTCCGTTTTCTTTCGTGCGTGGAAACCACGATACTGCCGCTAATTATACCAAGTATTTCCCATATTCCAGATACGGAGAATATGTAAATGGCAGTATGGATGACAATATGCTTAATACATATGTGAAATTCGATGTGGGGAACATAAAATACCTTGTGCTTAATATTGATATGAACCGAAATGATAATATTATTGCCTGGGCAAATCAGATTTGCGAAGAAAACCCCGACAGAAATATTATCGTTACAACACACGGATATATGAATTCGTCGGGAAATCCGCTTGACGGGACATCAGAATGGCCCTCACGTTATGGCACAGTAAGCGGTCAGGATCTTTGGGATAAAGTAATCAGCCAGCATTCAAATATCGTTATGGTGCTTTGCGGACACATTCCGTCCGCAAAAATCGTAGTATCCAAAAACACCGGAGTAAACGGTAACGAAGTTACGCAGGTGCTTATTGACCCGCAGGGTGTAGATGATGCAATAGAAGGCGGGGTAGGACTTGTTGCAATGCTGTACTTCTCGGAAGACGGCAAGCAGATACAGGTAAGATATTATTCAACAATAAAAAAGGCATATTATATGTCGGAAAACCAGTTTACCTTTAACATTGAAACTGTTGGCGGAGAAGCTGCGGCAGAATCAGTAATCAAAGATGCGCAGGTTGATATGACAACCTCGGACGAAGTAAAAGCAACTGTGTATCTTGACGAAGGACGCTGTACGTATACCGCTGATACTGCGGCAGCTATTAAAGACGGAACGCTTAATCTTTCGGTTGTAACAACCGGAAACATGACATCGGGCAAAGTGCTTGCGGGCTGCTACGATGCGGCAGGCAGACTTTTGAATATCAAAACCTATGACGTTTCCGATGTTGTTCAGGTTACGTTTGATAATTTCAAACCGGGAATGACAGTAAAAGTACGTTGGTGGCGCGGCGACGACACGATGATGCCAATCGGACACGGATTTGTGAAAGGAGCATAAAATTATGAAAAAAATAATTTCTTTTCTTTTAATATTTATGCTGCTTGTGACAGGCGCTTTGGCGACAACCACCGGAGACGGTATGACATTTGACTCTACGGATGATTACCGTACAGATAAAGTTATGACAGAGCTTCCCGTAACAATAGAAGCTGAATTTAAACTTCCGGCAGGGCAGACAAAACGCGGCGGTGTAATTGTCGGAAACTACATTAAAAAGGGCGTTGCCGGTCTTAATATTGAAATTCATACAAACGGAAATCCGCGAATATATTACCTTGATAATACGGGAACAGTACGTGAATATAAGCTCGCAAGTGTTAATGTGTGTACGGGCGAGTGGGTGCATATGGCAGTTGTTCTGAAAGCTTCCACATCAAAGCTTTATTGGTATATAAACGGAGAACTTGTAGCTACACAGTCAAAAGCATATTCTAAAGTTCCTCTTAACTTCCGAGATTCAATGGTAATAGGGGGAGATTGCCGTACTGCAAATGCGGATGATCTCTTCAACGGCAGCATACGTGAAGTTTTAATTTATGATGATATCCGCAGTGCGGAAGAAATTGCATTGGATGCAACTACGGAAACAATTGATACAAACGGTCTTATTGCGGCGTACCGCCCTGCACTTAACGCTGACGGAACAAAGCCGGAAACAATAACCGATTTAGCCGGTAACGGATACGATATGAAATCACCGTCACCGTGGGCAACAACTGAGGTTACAACAAATCCTTATGCATATTCAATGGCAATTGTGGGTGACCAGCAGATGCTTGTAAGCGGGGCTCCGCTTGCCTACAGTAATATGATTGACTGGATTGCCGATAATAAAGACGAAAAAAACATACAGCACGTATTTTCATTCGGAAACGTTGCTACGAGTAATGCTGCATGGAATTATGCGACTGCAGACAGCGCTATGTTTAATCTTGGCGCAAAAGTACCTTATTCCGTTATGCGCGGATATGACGAGTCGGCAGCCGGCTTTAACACATCGTTTGCAGCTAAACGTCACGGTACAGATATAGACGGCGCTTATGATGCTACAATGCTCAATACATACCGTAAATTTGATATAAATGGCGTAAAGTATTTGGTAATCAACCTTGACTGGGAAGCAACAACAGAAGTTCTTGCATGGGCAAGCGAGCTTTGCTCCGCAAATCCGGATTGCAACGTTATTATTGCAACTCACGAAAACGTGTGCTACACTAATTCCGCTAACGCACAGAGCTTTTGGAATAATCTTATTAAAAATCACAGTAACATAAACCTTGTTCTGTGTAGAGATTATTTCAGCAAAAAAGTAGCTGTAACAACAAAAACAGGTGATAAAGGCAACACCGTTAAAATGATTGCCCTGCCACGTCTTTCACACAGTAATTACTCTTTAAGTGGTCTTGTGGCAATGATGTATTTCTCCGAAGACGGCAAAAATGTTCAGTTCAGATATTATTCAACTGCTGAAGATAAATATTTCATGGACGAAAACCAGTTCTCTGTTACACTTGATACCGTAACACCTGCGGCAGAAGAGACATCAAAAGAACTTAGTATCAAGCTTGAAAAAGACGAAGCAGATAATGAAATCAATGTAAACAGCACTTACATCGTCAGCATATCGGAGGGTGGAACAGTTTCAACCGATAAGCTCACATTCAACATTAAGCTTAATGCACCGATAAGCGGTAAAATGCTGGTAGCAAGATATACCGCATCAGGCGTGCTGTGCGGTTTTACAAGCTACGATGCGGCAAGAACAATGAATATTTCAATTGATAATCCTGTCCGCGGTGAAAAAGTTAAATTTATGTGGTGGAATTCTATGACAGGACTTATTCCTGTAACGGGAAGCAAATGGGTTCAGACCTATGTCATAGAGTAAAAATATTCTTATATTTTTCTTTCCTGAAAAAG
>JAFVVU010000248.1 GCA_017502065.1 Clostridia bacterium
CGGTTCAAATATAGCGGCAACGATTGGTATAAGTATACCGAATGTACCCCATGATGTTCCTGTTGCAAATGCAAGAACACAAGCAACAAGGAATATGATTGCAGGAAGGAAGTTTGCAAGACCAGCAGCTGCGGAATCCATAAGTGCGCCAACAAAGTCAGCGGCTCCAAGAAGGCCTGTCATATTCTTAAGTGCTGTTGCAAATGTAAGAATAAGAATAGCCGGCACCATTGCAATAAATCCTTTAGGAACACATTCCATAGCTTCTTTGAATGTAACAACACGTCTTGCAATAAGGTAAACGATTGTAAGCACAAGCGCTATAAGAGCACCCCATGGGAGACCAACTGTTGCATCAGTATCACCGAAAGCGGTAATAAAGTCGGAACCTGAGAAGAATCCGCCAACATAAATAAGACCGATAACACAAATTGCTACAAGAACGAGAACCGGAAGAATAAGGTCGATAACTTTCCCTTTCGGGTTTTCAGATTCTTTTTCAAGAGCATTTGCTCTTTCTCCGGATGTAAACAAATCGCCGTTATTTATAGCATTATATTCGTGGAGTTTCATCGGGCCGTAATCAAATTTCATAAGTGTAATTGCAATAACAAACACTAATGTTAAAAGTGAATAGAAGTTATACGGAATAGCACGAACAAAAAGTTCTATTCCGGAATAACCTGTTCCTTTTGTAAATTCAGAAACTGCTGCAGCCCATGATGATACAGGAGCTATCATACAGATAGGTGCAGCTGTTGCATCAATAATAAATGCAAGTTTAGCACGTGAAATTTTGTGTCTGTCTGTAACAGGGAGCATTACAGAACCAACTGTAAGACAGTTAAAGTAGTCATCTATAAATATAAGTACGCCAAGAAGGAAAGATGCAAGAATAGCACCAACACGGGACTTGATATGTGTTTCAGCCCATCTTCCAAAAGCTGCGCTGCCACCTGCTTTGTTGATGAGGGCAACCATAATTCCAAGAATTACAAGGAATGCAAAAATTCCGGCAGTTCCTGCAACAGCAGCAATAAGACCGTCGTTAATGAAATAGTCAAGAGCCGCAACAGGTTTCCAGTTGGCAGCAAGAAGACCACCAAGGAAAATACCGATGAAGAGTGAAGAATAAACTTCTTTTGTTATAAGTGCAAGAGCGATAGCTACAAGCGGCGGTAACAATGCCAGGAAAGTAGAATAGTATCTGCTTGTCGGGGCAACAGTTCCTTCACCGTTGCAGGATTCACAAACAACTTTGCTTTCTTTTAAAGCGTCGTTATCTGCAAGAGCAGTAACGGTTGTTGTTCCTGAGCCTTCGCAAGTTCCGCAGTCTTCTGCATCCACTTTGCCATTGCCGTCGCAATCAGCACAAGGGAGAGAATGTGTGTAACCATATCCGGCACAATCGCTGCAGGATACAGTAGCTGTTGTTGGTTTTACGAGTAAAGCACCGGCAATAACAATAGCAAGAACACAAATAACTGCTATAATTTTGCCAATCATACTTTTTTTCATAAAAATCCTCCTTTGTTTTTATAAGTTTGGTTCATACTATTAAATTTTAACATAATACGACAAATATGTCAATAAAATTACAAACTGAGAATTAATATTTAATTTCAACGGCATTTTGTCATTGACAAAACACGCACATTTTCATATAATTGTAGTGGAAAAAGGGGGTAGACAGAATTGGAAACCATCAATATTGATAAACTTGTTGACGAGATGTCCGTAGAAGATTTATGCGGACAACTTTTAAATATTCGTGCCGGAAGATTTGAAAGCATGGAGGAATTTGAAAGAATTGCAAAAAGAGTTCGCCCGGGTGCGCTTTTCTTTGGTGAGGCGAACAGGGAAATGATTAAAGAATATACGGACATTGTAAATAAGTATACAAAAGTTCCGGTTATAATTTCGGCTGATATTGAACATGGGCCGGGTTGCTGTGTAAAGGGAGAACCACTTCTTCCTGAACCGATGGCATGGGGTGCCTGTGATGATGAAGAGCTTATTGAAAAAGCTGGACAGGTAACGGGTGAAATCTGCCGTAAAAACGGTATTCACTGGAGCTTTGCACCTGTTGTTGATATTAATATTAATAAAGATAACCCGATTGTTAACGTACGTGCAGTGTCCGACAAACCGGAGCAGGTTGTTAAAATTACAGGAGCATATGTGCGAGGTACACAGAAAAACGGATATCTTATTGCCGGATGTAAGCATTTCCCGGGTGACGGTGTTGATGACAGAAATCAGCATCTTTGTACAACAATTAACTCTCTTTCTAAAGAAGAGTGGCTGAAAACATATGGATATGTGTATAAAGAAATGTTTAAAATCGGCTCGGCATCCGTTATGGTTGGACATATTGCACTTCCTGATATTGAAGATGAAATTGACCCCGTTCTCGGACCGAAACCCGGTACACTCAGCAAAAATGTAATGACAGACCTTCTCAGAAATGAACTTGGTTTTGAAGGATGTATTGTTTCAGATGCAATGCCGATGGTTGGTGCAAGTGCAATGTGCACACAGGACAGACTTTCAATAGAATTTATCAAAGCCGGCGGCGATATGGTACTTTTCGCACTTGAAAGAGATTTTGATTATCTTATGGGCGCAATTGAAAGCGGCGAAATAACAATGGAAAGACTTAAAGATGCTGTTAAACACATTTTAAGGATGAAAGTCCGTGCGCGTTTGTTTGAAGATCAGGAAAAAATAATGAACGAAATAGAGCTTTCGGGCGATATTTCAGCACTTTCGGCTGAAATTGCAGAAAAAGCAATTACCATTGTAAGAAACACTCAGGATTTAATTCCACTTAAAAAACAGGGGAAAAAGAAATTCCTTATTATAAATATGATGAGAAATGACCGTAAAATGGAAAACGGCAAATATGTAAGGGATATGAAAATCGTTGCGGAAGAGCTTCTTAAACGAGGTCACGAAGTTGATGTAATGTCAAGTGCTGGCTTAGATCATAGAAAAATTGAAACAGAAAGGGAACTGTACGACTGCATTCTTCTTGATTGCCGTATAAGCTCAAGGGATTACCTTGGCGGCACACTTCGTATCAATTCCGATAATATTGGACCTTTCTGGCGAGGCGTTGTAGTTGGTCATCCGTGTGTAATTTTCACATCGTTCGGTGATCCGTATAAACTCTATGACTTACCGTTCCTTCGTACATATGTAAATGCATATTCGTCATCGGATGACATCCAGAGAGCGTTTGTAAAAGTACTTCTCGGCGAAATTCCGGCAGTAGGTAAAAACCCCGTAGCATTAAAAGGATTCTTCGAAAGAGAAGTATAAAACACAAAAAAATTAA
>JAFVVU010000249.1 GCA_017502065.1 Clostridia bacterium
CGAAGCTCGTCATTCGGTGCATGCAGGCTTATCGCAAGATTACACGTGGTTTTTCGGTCTGCATATTCAAGAATTCTCGGCACAATACCTGCGGTTGAAAGTGTGATATGTCTTGCGGGGATGGAAATGCCTTGCTGATGCGACATGATATCCGTAAAATTTATGACGTTATCGTAATTGTCAAACGGCTCGCCGATACCCATAAGAACCACGTGCGAAACGGGAATATCAAGAGTGTTACGAAGATATAAAACCTGCTGCACCATTTCGTGCACCTCAAGATTTCTCATCTTTTTCAGTTTGCCGCTTTCACAGAATGCGCAGTCCATATTGCATCCTACCTGTGTGGAAACACAAACGCCGTTGCCGTATTCGTGTTTCATAAGCACGGTTTCGATCGTATGACCGTCGGCAAGACGAAACAGATATTTGCAGGTGGTTTCGCTTTCGGATTTTGTTATAAGTTCAATCCCAGAAAATTCAAAATCCGCCGAAAGCCTTGCTTTTACGGATTCGGCAAGCTCCGTTATATCAAAAAAAGAAGATATTTTATTTCTGTACAGACACTTGAAAACAATTTTTGCCTTTGCGGGATTTTCACCGGAAGCCCTAAAATAATCTTCAAGCATTCCGACTGTCTGATTATATATATTCATATTTCTACCTCTGCATACTTTGTGTACCTTAATTATATATGAAAATATTCTTATTGTAAAGGATTATTGTATTGCAAATGCAGTAAAACGATGTTATAATTAATACATAATTCATAAAAGGAGAAATCAATATGAAAAAACTTGTTTCTTTTGTACTTGTAGCTATGCTTATGCTTTCAGTATCAGCCTTTACCGCACTTGCGGACGGCGAAATTTCCGTTGTTGTAAACGGCGAAAAGCTTGAAATGGATGTTCCGCCTGCGGTATTTCCCGTATATGACGAAAACGGCGGTTATGTGGGCGACAGAACTATGGTGCCAATCCGTGCAATCAGCGAAAAACTGAACTGTGACGTCTACTGGGATGATGCGAATCACGGCATTACTCTTTACAGAAAAGATAATCTTTACATAATGTGGGAAGGGAAGGCAACGGCTTTCCATCTTGACGGAATCGGCCTTTCAAAAGGCTATACAATGGATGTTCCGCCGACTATAGTAAACGGGAGAACGCTTCTTCCTGTGCGTGCGGTTTCCGAAATTATGGGCGCAAAGGTTGAGTGGATTGAAGAAACAAACACAGTTGATATAAAATATGACCTTGGCGAGCTTGAAGAAAACGCAGGAATTGCGGAACAGGTTAATATTTATCAGATGCTTCTGGTGCAGCAGTATAATGAATATGAAGCTCTTGTAAACGGTAGCATCGACGGAACAACAGGAAAATTTATTATGGAAGACGGCAGCGAAATAGAATTTGAGCTTTATCCGCAGTTTGCCCCTGCAACCTGTGAAAGATTTATAAGCTGCGCAAAATCGGGATTTTATGATAATAAGGTTTTCCACCGTGTTATAAAGGATTTTGTAATTCAGGGCGGAGCTAAAACAAAAGATGGTCAGTGGGAGTCTTTTGCCAATGAAGGACTGTTTGGCGAATTTGTAATGAATGTATATTTCAATGTTTTGCCACATAAAAGAGGGACACTATCTTTTGCAAGAGGAGAAGAAAACAATAGCGCTACTCAGCAGTTCTTTATCTGCCATCAGGATGCAAAAAATCTGAACGGAAACTATGCGGCATTCGGAGTAGTAACTTCCGGAATGGACTTGATTGATAAAATTGCTTCTGCAGAAGTGGACGAAAATGATGAACCGGTTTTACCGATTGTTATTAAACAGGTTATAATAAATGAATAAAAATTGACATACCTTTTTAAATGTGGTATAATATTTGCATATTTTGTTAATGGGGGAAAGATAATGAAAATTCTTGCACTTACTCTTTACTTCGTTGCAATGATGTCAATCGGTGTATACTTCTTTGTAAAATCAAAGAGTGCAAACGGAGAAAAAGAATACTTTTTAGGCGGACGTTCAATGGGTCCGTGGGTAACAGCAATGAGCGCGCAGGCTTCCGATATGAGCGGCTGGCTCCTTATGGGTCTTCCGGGAAGTATCCTTGCGGCAGGTCTTGGTAAAGTTTGGATTGCAGTTGGTCTTGCAATAGGTACAGCACTTAACTGGATTATCCTTGCAAAAAGACTTAGAAAATTCTCTAAAGCAGCAAACGATTCAATAACACTTCCGCAGTACCTTTCAAACAGATTTGCAACAACAAATCCGGCACTTAAAATTATCTGCGCAGTAGTGTTTTTAATCAGCTTTACAATTTACGTTGCATCAGCTTTTAAAGCAGGACAGGGCGTGTTTACAAACGTTCTTCCGGGTGTTGATCCGCAGGCAGCTCTTCTCATTTTTGCTGCTATTGTACTGGTGTACACGTTCCTTGGCGGATTCAAAGCAGTTTGCTGGACAGACTTTTTCCAGGGACTTTTAATGCTTGTTGCACTTCTTGCAGTGCCGATTATCATTAAGTTTACACAGAATCTTGATCCGGCGGCATTAAACGTTCTTTATAACGGCTCCGGATTCAATACAAATCCGTTTGCGGCACCGCCGTCTGAAATTATTTCAGGTCTTGTTTGGGGGCTCGGATATTTCGGTATGCCGCACATCCTTGTAAGATTTATGAGTATTGAAAAACCGAGTATGATCAAAAAATCTGCAACAGTTTCAATTGTATGGGTTATCCTTACACTTGGCGCAGCAGCATTTATTGCTACATACGGCAGAATGATGGTTGGAATGGGCACACTTGAAGTTGCAAGCCAGGAACTTGTTTTCATAGCAATTGTTAACAAATTCTTCCCGGCGTTTATTGCAGGTCTTCTTCTTTCTGCAATCATTGCGGCATCAATGTCAACAGCCGATTCACAGCTTCTCGTTGCATCATCTTCATTCACAAGTGATATTTATAAACCTGTACTCAAGAAAAATGCATCCGAAAAGGAGCTTCTCTGGGTGGGAAGACTTGTTGTTGTTATCATTTCTGTAATTGCATACTTCATGGTTGCAAGCGGAAAATGCGGAACAATCATGGACATGGTTGAAAATGCATGGGGACTTTTCGGTGCGGCATTCGGACCGGTTGTAATCCTTTCACTGTTCTGGAAACGCTTCACATATCCGGGCGCAGTTGCAGGTATTGTTGCAGGTGCGGTTGTTGATATCGTATGGCTTATCTGGATTAAAGCATCAACAGGAATTTATGAAATTCTTCCGGGCTTTGTTGCAGGCCTTGTTGTAGCAATCATTGTTACACTTATCTCTAAAAAACCGTCACAGGAAGTTGTTGCAATTTACGAAAAAGCAACAGATAATTCTATCGACGACTAATTTTAAAATATAAAGAGCGGTCTTTACCGCTCTTTTTTTATCTTTAATTGATTTTAAAGGGATTTTGTGGTATACTATCTAAGATATTATACTTTGGAGGAAATATTATGGAAAATCTTAAACCTGAAAGGGTATTTAAATATTTTAGGGAAATCTGCGCTATTCCGCACGGTTCGGGGAATATGGAAAAAATCAGCGCCTACTGCGAGGGATTTGCAAAAGCAAACGGACTTGATTATATCCGTGACGATGTGAATAATGTTATCATTTATAAACCGGCATCAGCGGGATATGAAACTGCATCGCCCGTAATTTTACAGGGACATCTCGATATGGTGTGCCAGAAGGATGAGGGCGTAAATATTGATTTTGAAACAGACGGTCTTGACATATTCCTTGATGGGGATTATTTGAAAGCAAAGGGGACAACTCTTGGTGCCGACAACGGAATTGCCGTTGCAATGATTATGGCAATTCTTGAAGATAAAACCATTTCACATCCGTCGATTGAAGCGGTGTTCACAATTGATGAGGAAATCGGACTTATCGGTGCGGGAAAACTGCAGTTTGATAAACTAAAAGGCAAACGGATGATAAATATGGACTCCGAAGAACAGGAAATTTTAACGGTGTCCTGCGCCGGCGGCAGTGATTTCCGTATGATACTTCCAATTAAAAGAACAAAGCGAAACGGCACAGAAGTTGAAATTGCCGTAAAAGGACTTCTGGGCGGTCATTCGGGCGTTGAAATCGATAAAAACAGAGTAAATGCCAACATTCTTATGGGGCAGATTCTGCAGTATGCAAAAGAAAATTTTGATATAGACATAATAAGTGTGAACGGCGGCGATAAATCCAATGCAATTCCGAATGCATCAACTGCGCGTATTGTGGTGCAAAATCTGCAGGCGACAGAAAAAATAAAAGAATTTGCAACTACAAAAAAAGCGGAGCTTGCCGAAAGAGAACCGGATTTAATCTGTAATATTACGGCAGTAAACAGCGGCGAATTTGAAGTTTTTGAAAAAGACCTTTGTGACAGGCTTGTATTTGCACTTTTCAACATACCGGACGGCGTTATGGAAATGAGCGCAGAAATAGAAGGGCTTGTTGAAACATCGCTCAATCTCGGCGTTTTAAACACGGGCGAAACCGGAATTGTTATGCACAGTGCTCTTCGCAGTAACAAAAAATCGGGGCTTGTTGAGCTTGAAAATAAAATGAAAGCTTTTGCATCAATGATAAATGCAGATGTTGAAACCTTCGGTCATTATCCACCGTGGGAATTTAAACCGGACTCAGCCCTGCAGGAGCTTTATAAAGAAAAATATAAAGAAAAATTCGGGGAATATCCGCTTGTTCGCGCAATACATGCAGGTCTTGAATGCGGTATGTTTGCCGAGGGTATTTCAGGCATCGACTGCATCTCGATAGGCCCTGAAATGCACGATGTTCATACAACCAAAGAACGCCTTTCGGTATCATCAGTGAAAAGTATGTATGAGCTTATCATAAATGTACTGGCGGCTTTAAGATAATTGTTGCAATTTGAAAAATATTGTGGTATAATATTTTGGATTGATTAAACGCCGCGAAAGAAGCGGCAGAATGGAGAAAGTTATGGATAATAAACAGTTTAAACCGTATATTCCGGCTGAAAAAGTAACTCCCGAAATTACGATTACATCAATCATAATGGGTGTTATCCTTTCAATAGTGTTCGGTGCGGCAAACGCATACCTCGGACTTCGTGTTGGTATGACAGTTTCGGCATCAATTCCGGCAGCGGTAATCTCAATGGGCGTTATACGTGTTATAATGCGCAAAAACTCAATTCTTGAAAGTAACATTGTGCAGACAATCGGTTCTGCAGGGGAATCTCTTGCGGCAGGTGCAATTTTCACACTTCCGGCACTGTTCCTCTGGGCAGCGGAAGGTAAAACAGGCACACCAAGCATTGTTGAAATAACAACAATTGCGCTTCTTGGCGGTCTTCTTGGTGTATTCTTCATGGTTCCGCTCCGTAATGCACTTATCGTAAAAGAACACGGCATTCTTCCTTATCCGGAAGGAACCGCATGTGCAGAAGTTCTTCTTGCAGGTGAAAAAGGCGGTGCAAACGCATCAACCGTTTTTGCAGGTATGGGCTTTGCGGCACTGTTCAAATTTATAATTGACGGACTTAAAGTAGTATCCGGCGAAATTTCTTTCGGAGTAAAAGGCTATGCCGGCGAAATCGGTACACAGATTTATCCTGCTGTAATGAGCGTTGGTTACATCTGCGGTGCAAGAATTTCGTCATATATGTTTGCCGGTGGCGTACTCAGCTGGCTTGTGCTTATTCCGCTTATCGTGCTTTTCGGTGAAAATATCATCCTTGCACCGGGAACAGAAACAATCGGCCAGATTTTTGCCGATGGCGGCGCGGGCGCAATATGGGGAACATATATAAGATACATCGGCGCAGGTGCACTTGCTGCCGGCGGTATCATCAGCCTTATAAAATCACTCCCGCTTATCGTTAAAACATTTGGCGGAGCAATGAAAAGTATGGCAGGTTCAAAATCAGAATCTCAGCTTCGTACAGAAAAGGATATAAGCCTTAAAATTGTGCTTGCGGCAATTATCGTGATTACACTTCTTATCTGGCTTGTTCCGGTAATCCCGGTAACACTTCTCGGTGCAATTATAGTTGTTGTGTTCGGATTTTTCTTTGCAACAGTATCATCCAGAATGGTTGGTCTTGTAGGAAGCAGTAACAACCCTGTTTCCGGTATGGCAATTGCAACACTTCTCATCACAACACTTATTCTTAAAGCAACAGGTCTTGTTGGTACAGCAGGAATGGTAAGTGCAATTGCAATCGGTTCAATCATCTGTATCGTATCTGCAATCGCAGGTGATACATCTCAGGACCTTAAAACAGGTTACCTCCTTGGTGCAACACCA
>JAFVVU010000250.1 GCA_017502065.1 Clostridia bacterium
GGGCTTCCGCCTGTGTTATATGTAACAACAGGTGTGCCGCAGGCAAGTGCTTCAATGTTTACCATTCCGAACATTTCTTCTTTTGTCGGATTTATAAACACATCCGCAGTTGTGTATATTGCTGCAAGCTCCTGCACATTATTTGTTCTGCCGATTGCAATTACATTTTCCGGCAACTGTTTTTTCTGTTCTTCAGTTACCCCTACCATTACAATCCTGTAATCATCATTTATCATTTTTGCAATCTTTATAAAATCTTCAAAACCTTTACGCACTTCCCATATTGCCGCAACGCCGAGAATGATTTTTTTATCTTCAAGATTATGTTTTTTCCTGAAATCACTTTCCGTGGGTTTAAATACATTAAGGTCAAGTCCGTTATTGATGACCGTTGTTTTACAGTCTGCCAGGAATGATTCCTTTATTATTCCCTCAAGCCATCTTGACGGAGTTATAAGAGTCATATCTTTTACGCTTGTAAAAAGTTTTTTCTTCTTGTCCCAGTTTGATTTTGAATTGTCAAAAACAAGACTTGTCGGATATTTCTTTTTCTGCGGGCAGCAGTTGCACCCAGTTTTCCATTTAGTGCAGTTTATAATATCAAAATATGCACAGTGTCCCGTAACACTCCAGAAATCGTGCAGTGTCCATACAACTTTTTTATCTGCTTTTGCAAGATATTTAAACAGCATCTCTATGTTGATGTAGTATCCGTGAATATTATGAAGATGAATAACATCAGGATTATATTCTTCAATCTGTTTTATCAGCTTTTTCGTTGCCGCTTTTGAATAAAACCCTGTCTTATCAGTTATTCTTGACATAAGTGCATGGAATTTAACACCGGTATCTGTGCCGATTTTTATTGCATCCTCTGCCGCAACATTTTGCGGATTTTCACGACCGTAAGCAATTTTACATTCGTGTCCCTGCTGCAGAAGAATATTATAGATATCAGTTGCAATTCTGCCTGTGCTTTTTACACCGCATACACTGTTTATCTGAAAAACTTTCATCATTCACACTCCATAATTATTTCATAGCTTCTTTTTGTTGAGTAGTTTTCGGCAAGACATTTCTTTGCCCGCTCGCCCATCTGCACCAAATCTGCCGTGCACGCTTTATCACATATTTTCACAAACTCGTTTGCATCTGTTGATTCGCACCACCAGCCAAAGCCGCCATCTTCAATAATACTGCCGATATCGGTAGCCTTGTCCGTACATGCAATAATGGGCATTTTGTTTTGCATATATGAAAGCATTCTTGACGGGCAGTTTGGAATTGTAAATCTGTGATCAAGGAAAATAAGACCAACATCTGCCGATGCTACAAAGGTTTCATATTCATCTTTCGGAAGTCCGTTTATTACAAGTACGTTTTCCGGATTTTCACTTTCAACATACGCTTTAAGCTTTGAATATTCTGTGCCGGTACCGCAGATAATGAAAAATCTGTCTGTCTTTCCTTCGTTTGCTTTAAGGCATTTTATAACAAACGGAATATCCTGAGGCCGACCAAGGTTTCCGCCATAGATAAACACCTTTTTATCAGTTGGAACACCATATTTCTTTCTTATATTTTCTTTTGTTTCCGTATCAATATTTTTATCAAGAAATTCTACGCTGTTAGGTGAAATATGTACTTTTTCTGCATCAATATACGGATTATGCTTAATCACAAAATCCACGTTTGCCTGCGACATACAGCCTATGCGGTCGGACAGTTTATAAAGAGCTTTTTCTTTATTTCTGAACATTTTGTATATAGGGCTGCTTTTTGAAAACATACCAAGGTCAACTGCATTCTGCGGGAAATATCTTTAAGAAGAAGATAAGATTTTGCCCCGTCACGTTTTTTCACAAACTTTATTACGTTTGCAAATGTAATAGGCGGAGTTGAGTATATAACCAGATCAAACTTAACGTCCGCAAAGTATTTCTTTATTGCATTTTTGAACTGCGGTTCAATAAGAAGTGTTGAAATCCCCTTTTCAATCACGTTGGTTTTCTGGATATTTCCGATTTTAACACGAAGGATTTCAATTCCGGCTTCGTTTGAAAGCGCTGTTTCCTTATTATATCTCTTTTCAAGCGGAGAAACCGCATACACATTATGTCCGTGTGATTTTATTTCACGGAGCAAATCCGGATAAAGAGATTTTTGAGTTAAATCGTCAAGTCGTCCTATTGACAGAAACAGTATATTCATACCAATCTTCCTTATTTCATAATTTTAAGCTCGTTATATTTCATCATATAAACGCCTTCGTCATAGCTACCGATTTCAGAAGCATTTTCCCTGCCGCTTATATTTTCGCAAATAAGCTTCGGCACATTTACGCCGCATTCATATGCATGCGGGTATCCGCCACCGAAACGGGGGTTTACTTCGGAAATATAATACTCGCCATCAACGTCGAATATATCTATATCAATAATTCCTTTAAAGCCTGCAGTTCTGATAAACTTTTTGATAAGCTCAAACAGCTTTTCATCTTTGACGGAAACGGATTTGTCTGTTTCTCCGGCACGCATTTTGATTTTCTGTTTTGTAAATATTGCAACCGTTTCACCGGAGAGCATATCAATATAGCAATCAGCGCCGTATTCCGTGCCGTTCATAAATTCCTGTATCATAAGGTTATCGCAAAGAGTGAAAAGAACCTCCACTTCCTCTTTGCTTGTTACCTTGTTTATGTTTATACTTGCGCTTCCTTTAACGGGTTTTACAAACACCGGAAATGTAATTTTTCCGGCATCAAGGTCAGCATAAAAGGCTTCTTTATCAACATAGCTTTTGGCAGTTTTAAATCCGTTATTTACAAGAAATTCATACATTTTAAATTTATCAAAGCACATTTCAACCTTATCGTAGTCTGACACGATTGGTGTTGTGCCAAGAGCTTTAAACTTATCCCGATTTTCAGCAAGAAGGCTTATTTCCGGGTCGATAAGTGTAAGCACTGCATCTATTTTTTCTTTTTTACAGATATCAAGAATTACATCAAGGTAACCGTCCTCTACCATCGGCGGTACTATGTAATATTTATCCGCATCATAAATAGCGGGAGCAAGGTTAC
>JAFVVU010000251.1 GCA_017502065.1 Clostridia bacterium
ATATGACACAAAAAGCATATGATGATTTTCTGGATTTACTGAAATACTTTGTCGAAATACAAGATGTTACCGAACTTGTTGTTCACATCAGTGGGAATACAGACGACGGCTTTGTTTTGACGGATTCCTTTGGCAATATTGTTAAAATAAGCGAAAATGAAGAATTTTTTAACGAAATGAATATTATTGGTTTAAAACACGAAGATGTGCTTATAAGCAGATTGATTTCACTTTCTCCAAAACAAATTTTTATGCCGCGCGAGTATGAACAAACAGCTATCGGCACAACCGTTAAAAAAATTTTTGAAGATAAATTAATTTTTTCCGAATAATAAACATAAAGCGGCTATCAATTTCTGGTTCAAATCCTTGTTAAATAAAAAAAGAACGCATACCCTTTTGGATATCCGTTCTCTTTTGGCGTGCCGTAGAGGATTCGAACCCTTGACCTTCTGGTCCGTAGCCAGACGCTCTATCCAGCTGAGCTAACGGCACATATGCATTTTACTGCAACGATAGATATTATAGCACACCTTTTTGGAAAAATCAAGGCTTTTTTTAAATTTATTTAATTTAAAACGTATATTTTTTTCGTTTTTACATCCCACGAAGATTGCATTCCGAAAATATTGCATATATCATTGAGTGAAATGTACGTAATCCCCTCAATTGTAATTTGCTGTTCGGACAACTTTGTTAGTATATCTTTATCAGAATATTCGCCATTTGGATATATTTTAATTATTCCTTTGTTTGATTCAATTGAAATCACACCGTCATTCCACAACACAGAATATCCTAATTCATCAGCGATAAACCTTATTGGGAGAAAAAGCTTTTCATTATGTACAACTGGAGCTGCCGCATATTTATCAACGCCGTTAACACTATACAATTTTGATGCCTGTTCACAAATAAACATTGTTGTGATTTCACTGCCTGAAAGCTTATTCATAAGATTACCGGTAACAGGATCAAATTCCGCGGTTTTGTCTCTGAATGAATACACCGGATATTTTTCCTTGCTGTTTTTATCAACATAAACAATTTCAAGCGGCATGGAGTCCTTAATTATCTCTTTCATTTCCGCCGGCGTTTTTATTCCGTAGACAGGAGCAATCCCGCCGCTTACATTAAGAGTATATTCTGTTACGTCCCCTATTTTGTTGTTATACGTGAATACAGCGCCTTCGCCAATAACGCGCATATCATTTTCGTATCTTGCATAACCATATTCAGAAATATAACTGTTAATGTTGTTTTTACCGTAAAACTCAAGAGAATCAAAATACGATCCTGTTGCAATAGGCAAAAATCTCTTTATAGCAACATCTCGGGTGTATGTATTTCCACCGGGATATTTATTATTAATTACCGACTTGAACTCCAGAATTTCACCGTTCAAAGCGTTTACATATGCACGTGCAAAACAAAACTGTTTTTTGGTTTCAACATTTTTTAGCCAGTCAATTTCACCAACATCATACATAGACGAAAAACGGCTAATACCATCTTTATATGCCGATGGAACTATATTAACCTGCCATACAGGTATTTCATTATCAGAATCAGCCGTTTTATAGTATTTGAAAATTCCTTTGACGGTTGCGAAAGCGTATCCGCTTGCAAGCGAACAAAAGGCATTCTTAACAGTTTCTTCCGGCAATATTGTTTCATTTAAAGAAATATCGTCGCGTGCTGTAAACACAGCTTCATCTTTTCGGATATTATTATCAAAATCAAATCGTTCATCAATAAGCGTTCCGTTATAATACGCATTATAATCATACATTATCATTTTATTGACCTGACCGTCAGCAACGGCAATAACATTATTATCTTTATTATTGAAAATATACACAGGTTTAATGTATTTGGATTTTGTTGCATCGTCATACCTTGTCTGATACACAAGTTCAAGACCGATATTTTCAAAATAGATATTATGCGCATAGCTCTTTGAAATCATTTTTCCGATAATTTCAAATGATGTATCATATGTTGAAAAGCCCTTATAATAAACAACTTTTCCGCTTGATTTATCAACAACAACAGTTGCATCATGTCCAAAAATCGGAATGCCGTTATGAGTTTCGGAAAACTCATATTCATATGCACCCGCGGATTTAAGTTTCCACGTTCTTCCCTGCATAATTATTTTGAGGAAATCAAGCACAACTTCATATCCTTCTTCTTTGCTTATTTGCGGACCATCGGGATATACAGCAACCGGACCAAGTGGTGCTGTGTTATAATAAATGATTTCACCTTTGTCGGTTATCCCGACCACCGTTTTCTGATTATCCCAGAACCACCCTACCATCCATGCACCGAATTCTTCAGTAATCGGTACGCGTTCGTATAGCAAAGTAGCATCGGTATCATCAATCTGAAGCATAGCTTTTGAAATCTGCAGCAGTCTGTCGGGTATGACAAGATAAGCCGGTTGTTTAGCAGCAAATACCCCAAACGGCAACAAAGCAAATATTAATAATATTACAATAAACTTTTTCAAATATAACACCTGCATTTATAATTTATCAATTTAATTATACCTTATGTATGTAACAAACATATAACTCATTAATTACGTTTTTGTTACATTTAAAAAAATCCAATATATCCATTCATTGATTCTTGCATTTGCGGAAGAATTGTTGTATACTTATACTATAAGTTTTAGTAAGGGAAATGAATCTAATGAAATCAAACGAAAAAAAATTACCTGTTATTGCCTTAAGAGGGTTTGTTGTTTTTCCCTATATGGTAATGCATTTTGATATTGCCAGGGAAATCAGTCTTAACGCTCTTGACGAAGCGGCAAAAACAAACAATATTATTTTTCTTCTTTCTCAGAAAGATGAAAATCTTGAAGAAATAACTGAAAACGATTTGTACCGTGTTGGTACAATTGCTAAAATCAAACAGTCTATAAAATTAAAAGATGGTAATATTCGCATTCTTATCGAAGGAATTAGTCGTGCAGA
>JAFVVU010000252.1 GCA_017502065.1 Clostridia bacterium
CTTGCAGGTATAGCGAAACCTCGAATTACAATGTGAACGTTGATCAGGAAATTCCAAAGAATCATATATTTATTCAGTTTTGAAGGTGTAATGATACATCTTAATATATCCGGTGACAATGGCATAGAGGTTCCACCCGTTCCCATCCCGAACACGGAAGTTAAGCTCTATAGCGCCGATGATACTTGGTGGGAGACTGCCCGGGAAAGTAGGTCGTTGCCGGATTTATTTTTTTATTAAAAAAGGACACCAAAAGGTGTCCTTTTTACTTTAATAAAATTTAGTAATCAAAAAATTTTCTGCCCAGTTGACCGATGTATTATATCTTTGCCATCTGCGCGGTATATCAGAATTGGTATTCCATTCAAGGAAGTTCTGTATTTCCTGTCGGGTATGCTCGTCACCCATTTCGCACAGCTTTTGCATGGCGGGGGCGGCGTCGGCTGAAAGTGTGTATATATACGAAACACTTTCGCATTTACCGTTAAAATATCTGTCAACCTGATTTTGCGCAATAATTCTGTCGGCAGGAACGATATTGAGAATAAGATAATATGCAAATGCAATGCAGAAATACACAAGTGTTATATTGAATCTCGGTTTTGCGATATAGAAGAAGGTTGCCACAAGACCGATAGCTTCAAACACAAGAAATCCCATTACGAACAGGCGGAGCCTTGTAAGTCCGTCATCGTTTGTATACAACAGCATTCTGTAGAATGATGATATAAGAAGAATAACGGTTACGCCGCAAAGATAATGGCAAAGACTTTTGGTGAGTATAAACCATTTGCCGGAATATCCTTTTGTAAGTCTTATGATAAGCAGTATTGCCGCTATGTTTACGCCTGTGAGCGCAAGCAGTTCAAAAAATCCTTTTCGTGCATATTCGGTATAGCTTAATCCGTAGGGAAGTGCAGAAGCGGCAAAAAGGTATTTAAACTGGATTATAACAAACGATGTATAAATCAGAAGTACAAAAGAAAGAAGAATGTTTATTATAATCAGGTCGCCTTTGCGGGAAAAATGAGGAATGTTGTCCGGGGTTTCTTCCGTATAAGCGCCGGATATAATCCCGAATAAGTACAGTCCGGCAAAAATGCCGCATATTGCGATGAAAAGAGAACGTCCTCCAAATGAGCTGAACATATTTTTTGTTATATAATCAACCTGCATTGAGAATACCATATCGGCATTGGCAAGGACGGCTATAAGAACAAGTGCGCACGGCAAGGTTATTGCAAGAGCAACAATGATTTTTTTGATTACCGGAGCTTTGCCGCTGTTCAGTTCAAGTGCCCATCTGAACGGGAGGGTGAATTTCAAGAAGGGAGAGAAAAGCTTGGTGACAATTTTTGCAACATATTGCAGACTGTCGGTTTTAAAATCAAACTTTGTAAACATACAGCAATAGCAAATTATGCTTAAAAGAAAGTTTGACGGACGCCAGATGGTGCTTGCACTCCAGAAGGAGTTAAACGACATAATAAAAACGGGAATGAAAAACATAAGTCTTTTTCTGTCAGGAACGATAAACCACAGAAGTGCAAATTGCACGATGCTGAACAACGGCACACTTATTCCTGCGTTTTCCGGCATTATAAGATAAGAAAAGCTTAAAGCCGAAACAACAGCATACAGCAGAAGTTTTATTTTTAAAGGCATTTCTATATTCATAGGTATTTCTCCTTTACATATAAGAGATGACAGCTCGGTTTTCCGAGAGGTAAGGTAAATGGAAACAACAAGGGCGCTCATTGATCCCCAGAAACCGCCTTCATATGCAGTCCATCCAAAAACTAAATCTGACATTTCAGCAGTTGCCAGTCCGAAAAACAGCATAACAAACAAACCTGAAAATCCGCAGGCAAAAAGGGAAGTCATATCTTTAGAAACAAGAAACGCGGTTGTTATTGCAAAAAAGATTATTCCGGAAAAAAGGCGAAGCGCAAATTCGCCTGAATTACCAAACAGAAAAACGCATACATGATTTACGGCAACAAGTGCAATTCCCAAAAGAAACCCTTTTAAGAATGATTTCATAGCGGTCACCTACTCTTTATATTCAAGAATATCAGCCGGCTGACATTCAAGCACGCGGCAGATATCCTCAAGGGTTGAAAAGCGTATTGCTTTTGCTTTGTTATTCTTTAATATGGAAAGGTTTGCGGGTGTGATGTTGACTTTTTCGGCAAGCTCCATAAGACCAATTTTCCGTTTTGCCATCATAACATCAAGATTAACGATTATCGGCATAATTCATCACACTCCTATATTGTAAGCTCGGTTTCGGTTTTGTAGTTTATTGCCTGTTTGAACAAATCTTTAAGAGTAAGGCAGAACAGACATCCGACAACAAAGATTGCTGCAATTACAAGTGTTGCATAGGTGAACATAAAAATACATTTAACAATGTACATAAATGCAATAACAGCGCAGGTTACTGCCATTTTTCTGAAACGGCTGACGTTTTGGTCAGTAAACGGGTTTCCTACAAGAAGAGTGCGGAACATCTGTTTTAGATTGTACAGTATGTATACGCAACACAGTCCGGATAAAAAGATAATAGCAACAAATGAAATAAGATTTCCTGCATTGCGTTCAGTAAGCCAGAAAAACAGTGTTTTTGCCCATACGGGAACCAAAATAACACAAACAATGCTTACATAGAACAGTACGTCAACAACAATTTTTGAGATGTAATGAGTTATACTTTTTTGATACATAATCATCATTCCTTTTTCTTTATTGTGATTTCATTATAGCATCGAAACTCATGTTTGTCAATATAAATTTATCGAAAAACAATAAAAATATTTTGAAAAACGAAATATTGAGTGGCGAAGCAAATGGAAAAATGTGCATATTATCAGGGAAAAACGGATAAAATAAAATGCGGTAACATAAAAAATGTTGCCGCATTTTTTTACTTATTTTTCAAATATAAATTGCTATAATAAGCTGATGGGGGAGAAAGGACGGCACGATGCTTTCGATAAAAACGGAATCAAAACCGGTCAGAGTTACGGTTATAATAATTATGGCGGCGATGCTTTTCGGGTGTGTTTTTGCATCGCTTTATTATAATGATAAGCTGCTTCTCGGCAGCTTTGAACTGTATGACGACGATGATGTGAAATATCTGCGCAGTGCCAAAACGTTTATAGAAACGGGGCAGCTGACATACGGATACACGGACAAGCCCACGGTGTTTATTATGCCGGGGATTACGCTTTTTCTTGCACCGTTTGTAGCTTTGTTTGGCATAGAAGGCGCAGTTATGCCGGTGAGAATGGTTTTTGCGGTTTTACAGACGTTCAATTTATATATGGTATTTCTGATTGCAAGAAAAATATTTGGTTCAAAAACGGCACTTATTGCCATGGTGCTTTCGCTTTTGTATCTGCCGAACATTTATGTTTCAACTGTGGTGCTGACAGAGGTGCCCTCATATACGGCATTTTTACTTATGATATACTTTCTCATATGGGGGACACAAACAGGAAAAAAGCACCTCATTTTTGTTGCGGGTACAATGTGGGCGCTGGCTGTAATGTTCAGGGCCGCAATGACGTTTTTACCTGCCGTTATGCTCATATACTGGGCATTTAAAAGAATCGGAAGTAAGGAAATGATTAAATTTGCGGTATGTGCAATAGTTCCGTTTGTGATTATTTTGTCGCCGTGGGTAGTAAGAAATTTTGCAGCATTTGACCGCTTCATTCCGCTGACGCTGTCTTCGGGAAATCCGAAAATGCAGGGGACGATAATGGACTATTCGACCGAAGAACGTGAAAAGCTGCTTGCGGTAGTTAATACAAATGATATTGATTACGGTGACAACGAAATTACGGCGGATGCGGCAGAACACGAAATTGCAGACAGATTTTTTGAATACAATATTAAGCATAATACAGCGAAATATCTGAGATGGTATACAATAGGCAAAACGCTAAGAAATTTCAGCCTTCCGTATATGTGGTATCCGATTTATTCGGGTTCGTATCTGCCAATAACAATATATCACCGCGTGCTGCTTGCAGTGTTTGTAATAAGTGCCGTTTTTATGATAATACAAAAACAGATAAATGCGGAAATGGCCTTGCTTATTGTTACAGTTCTCATATTCAACTGTATTCATCTGCCGTATTACTGCTTTTCAAGATATATGTATATGATAATGTGTTTTGTTATAATGATTTCGTCATATTTTTTGAGCGAGCTGACATATATTTTAAAAAATGAAAAATTTTTTCTTGACAAAATGGAAAAAAACGTGTACAATATAAAAAATTAACACAAAAATTAATGTTAATTTACCACAAAGGAGGTATAATATATGAACAATTCTAAAAATTTGCCATTGTTGTTACTTGACAACAGCAGTATGATGTCCGTTTTGAATGAGGGGGAATTCAAATGCCAGAACCTTACATTTGAAGAAGCGAAACATCTGCTTGATATTCATAATGAAGAAGATATACTGCGCTGCTTCAGCAATGCGGATATAGAAACAATTATTTTTGATTATCTTGGCATTATGCGTCGTGACTTTGAATATAAGCATATCCGTAATATGCGCCCGGGTCAGGATGCGATTGTGTTCAAACTTTATGTAACTCCTTCCGAAACGCAGCCCATCATTCAGGCAGACGACGGTGTTGAAGCTAAAAAGATACAAAATGTATATGTTTACTGTCAGCACCTGATGAGATTGAAATAATCCAAAATACAGAAAAGGCACTTTTGAAAGTGCCTTTTTTCTTGCACTGGTGCTGTATGTGTGATATAATAGTTCTGATAAATATATTGGGAAATTATGGAAAGGTGCAAAAATGGATAAAAAAGTTTTTTTATGCGGACTTCATCAGGAATCAAACTCATTTAATCCGCTTTTGTCGGAATATGAGGATTTCGGACATTTGAAGGGCGATGAGCTTATAAATCGCGGCAGAGCCGCCGGCGTTATAGTTTTTGGAATGATTGAGGTTTTGAAATCATACGGAATAACTCCGGTTTGCGGCAGTGTGCTTCGTGCCGGAAGCGGCGGGCCGCTTAATTCTAAAGTTTATGAATTTTTTATTAATGATACAATTGCTGAAATAAGAAAAGCAGGCAAAATAGACGGCGTTGTTGTTGACCTTCACGGTGCAACCGTATCCGATAAGTCGGATGATGTTTGCGGTGATATTCTTGAAGCAATAAGAAATGAAGTGGGCGAGGATGCGATTATTTCGGCATCGTGCGACCTTCACGGAAATATTACCGAAAAAATGGTTAAAAATGCAGATTATGTATCGGGATATCAGTCATATCCGCATATTGACCTTGGTGAAACCGGAAGCCGTGCGGCTAAAGTTTTATGTGAAAGACTTGATGGCAGGAATTTGAAAATGGCACGTGTTGCATTGCCGATAATGGCGCCTGCACACGGATATACAACAGCGTCAGGTAATCTTAAAGTTCTTATGGATAAAGCCTTCAAGCTTAAAGAAGACGGAACAATTTTTGATTTTTCAATTTTCCAGGTACAGCCATGGCTTGACTGCAAAAAAGTTGCATCAACGGTTCTTGTAATTGCGGACAATGAAGAAAAGGCAAAACAAGTTGCAACAGACCTTGCAAAAGATGAGTTCAGGCTTAAAGAGGAGCTTCAGGGTGAAAAACTTTTTACAATTGATGAAGTAATCCAAAAGGCGCTTAAAAATGAAAGTGATAAACCGATTGTTCTGGTCGACTCTGCCGATTCAAGCAATGCAGGTGCAAGCGGCGACAGTGCGGCAGTAATTGAAGCACTTCTGCCGTATAAAGATGTTCTTAAAGCGGCGGCAGATGTTAAAGATGCTGCGGCGGTTGAAAGAGCGTTTGAGCTTGGCGTTGGTGCGGTTGCAGATTTCACACTCGGCGCAACAATTGCACCTAAACTTTCAAAACCGGTGCTTGTTAAAGGCGCAAAAGTAAGAAGTCTTCATGACGGAACTTTTGAAAGATTTGGTCCTCAGGAAAAAGGAATTTTTATGAATATAGGAAAAGTGGCTGTGCTTGAGGTTGGAAAGCTTCTGATTCATGTGTCGGCAAAAGCAACCGCAAACGGAGATATGAATTTCTACCGTGGGTTCGGTATTGACCCGCTTGCACAGCAGCTTGTAAATATTAAAGCCTGCACATCGTTCAGGGCAGGATATCAGCCCGTTTCGGCAGAAATATGTAATACATCAACTCCGGGTGCGGCAGGAACAGTTCTGGAAGATCTGCCGTTTGAAAAACTTCCTGAGCCGATGTATCCGTTCAGCGATATTACAGAAGAAATGATTTCGGAAGCAAAATGCTTCAGATAAGGGGAGAATACCAATGATTAAAATAACAGATGTAAGAGTTAATCCCGGCGACAGTGCGTTTTTGCTTGATGACGGCAAAACTACAATAATGTACGATTCGGGATTCGGGTTTACGGGTTATGCCGTGGCAGATAAAATAAAAAGTATACTCGGAGAAAGAAAGCTCGATTATATTTTCCTTACTCATTCGCATTATGACCATGCGTACGGTGCGGCATATGCACTTGAATACTGGCCGGATGCAAAGGTTGTTGCAGGGGAATATGCAACAAAAATATTTGCAAAGCCTACCGCAAAAGCGGTTATGCGTGACCTTGATTCCAAGTTTGCAAAAACCTGCGGTGTTGATACTTATGAAGATAAAATTGACAATCTTCGTGTGGATATTCCGGTAGCAGAGGGTGACAGTGTAAAGGCGGGCAATATGGAATTTACTGTAATAAACTTGCCGGGACACACGAAATGCTCAGTCGGATATTACTGCAAAGCGGAAAAGCTTCTTTTAAGCTGTGAAACCATAGGCGTTTTCAACGGCAAGGACGATGTTGTGCCGTCAGTACTTGTGGGATATAATATGGCGCTTGAATCTATTGATAAAGTGCTTAAACTTGATATTGAAAAGGTGCTTGCACCGCATTATGGAATCCTTAC
>JAFVVU010000253.1 GCA_017502065.1 Clostridia bacterium
AGACCCTTCAAAATCTTTTCGCGGTCAAACACCTGACGGCTTTTATCCTTTTTAACAACCATTACTGACATAGTTTCTATCTGTTCATATGTTGTAAACCTTTTTTCACACTGAAGACATTCACGTCTTCTGCGGATTGATGTTCCGTCTTCAGTAGGTATTGTATCTATAACTTTGCTATCAGGATGATCACAAAATGGGCAATTCATATTATACCTCCGTTTATATAATAATATATATAATATATTTTAATACAATAATTAATTTTCGTCAATAGTTTTTGCATATAAAACTTGATATTTCGGGTAAACTAACAAAAAAATTATAAGGGTGATAATGTGAATATTCGAAAATGTGCAATTATTGGCTGTGGTTTTGTTGGAGCAACAACCGCATTTACACTGTCCGGCAGCGGTCTTTTTTCCGAGCTGGTGCTGATTGATATTAACAAGAAAAAAGCCGAAGGCGAAGCAATGGACATCAACCACGGTCTTTCTTTCAGAAAACCTATGAAAATTTATGCCGGTGATTACGAAGATTTAGCTGACTGTTCACTTATCATAATTACGGCAGGAGCAAATCAGGAAATCGGTCAGACAAGGCTTGATCTTATAAGGAAAAACGTTGAAGTTTTTAAATCAATTGTTCCTAAAATTGCAGCTGTTAACAAAGATGCAATACTGCTTGTTGTAACAAATCCTGTTGACATTCTCACTTTTGTTACATGGAAGCTTTCGGGATTTGACCGACACCGTGTAATCGGTTCGGGAACGGTGCTTGACACTGCAAGATTAAAGTATCTTACCGGTGAATATCTGGGGGTTGATTTCCGCAGTATTCACGCATTTATCATAGGCGAACACGGCGACAGCGAGCTTGCCGTATGGAGCAGTGCAAATGTATCCGGAATTGACCTTGACGGATTTTGTGCGGCAAGTGGCAGATGCGACGGAATGAAATCAATTTATTCCATTTACGATAAAGTAAAAAACAGTGCATATGACATTATAGAACGAAAACAGGCAACTTATTATGCAATTGCTCTTGCAGTAAGGCGAATTGCGGAAGCTATAATGAGAGATGAACATTCCGTGCTTCCCGTTTCGGCATACGCCGATTCACATTACGGAATCAATGATGTGTTCATTGGTATTCCATCTATTGTCGGCAGAAACGGTGTTGAAAGAGTTCTGGATATTCCACTTTCCAAAGACGAACATCAGGCACTTGCAAAATCGGCCGAAACGCTGAAAGAAATGATTGATCAGCTTGATATATAAATAAAAAAACGCGTGCAATGCACGCGTTTTTTATGCTCTTGGATGAGCTTTCTTATATACCTCGTTTATTTTTTTGCTTACAATATCAGCATAAACTTTTGTGGAAATTACCGCTTTATGCCCAAGCATTTCCTGTACGCTTGCAACATCTGCGCCGTTTTCCATAAGATGTACAGCAAAGGAATGACGAAGCGTATTCGGTGTAATATCTTTCTTTATTTTTGCTTTATCTTTATAATATTTCACTATTTTCCAGAAACCCTGTCTTGAAAGCTTGCCACCGTTTACATTGATAAACAACAGGTCATTATGTTTAATTGCGCCAATAGAGTTTTTCTCCATATACTGCAGATATTCTTTAACTGCACGGGTTGCAATTGTCCCCATGGGCACAACTCTTGTCTTGTTTCCGCCACAAATAAGATATGCATCTTCAAGGTTTATATCTTCAATCTTTATGTCAATAAGCTCACTTACTTTTATGCCTGTTGCATAAAGAAGTTCAAGCATTGCTTTGTCACGGTAGCCTTTAAAATTAACGCATTTAGGTTGCATAAGAAGAAGCTCTGTTTCATTTGCGGTAAGCACTTCAAATTCTCGTTTTTCCGCTTTCGGTGCTTCAATCCCCACTGTCGGATCTTCTTTTATATACCCTCTTGTAAAGATATATCCGTAGAACGAACGAAGAGATGCTATCATACGGAGAACCGATGATGTTGCCTGCCCGTTTTTCTGCATAAACATAAGATATGCCAGAATCGTCTGCTTATCAACTTTATTATATTTAGTTTTAATTACATCAATATACTCTTTGAATTTGTTGATATCTCTTAAATACGACTGAACAGTACTTGCCGACGAATGTTTCGCATTCGTGAGATAATCAGCATATTCTTCTGTATGTAATAACATCTTCTACTCCCCATTCATACACAGCCGCAAAAGCAGCGATGTAACATATGTATCAGTAAGTGCCGCAAACAAACACCCCATAAATGCAATCACAAGATGCAGCACATAGTTTATCAGTTTCCGTTTTCGGTTTTGCTTTGACATTGAATATTCAAATGTTGCCGTGCAAACATACATAAGCACCGGAATAAAAACAAAATACTGCGGCATTACACCGCAAACTGAAACAAGAATTCCTTGTCCCGTGCCGTATGCTTTTAAAATTGCACCTATTGCAACCCCAAGCACGCCGCCTTTATACAAAACGGCAATCATATTGCAATAAACCGCAATATTAGAAAAACCACAAACCCACATAAAAAGAACCGGTTTAATGCATCTCAAAAACGAACCCGGAAATACAAATCCGTGATTTTTCTGACCCGGATTTTTTATCGGCAGCACTATTTCTTCACATTTTTCTACCGGCAAAATTCCCGACACAAGTGCACCGATGAGCACACCTGCTAGGAGAACAACTGCAAAAAACAGATATATCTTAAACCTTGTTCCGTTATATTTTATCACATAAACCGCCCCTTTCACTTTCATTATATTGCGAAAGGGACAAGTATATTACTTCTGCATTTCGGCAGATTTTTCTGCCGCAGCTTTTACGGCATCAACAAATGCCGCTCTTATTCCTGCGTTTTCAAGTGCCGCAACCGCTTCAATTGTTGTGCCGCCGGGTGAACACACCATATCTTTAAGTTTACCCGGATGAATTCCGGTTTCAAGTACCATTTTTGCACTGCCGAGAACTGTTTGTGCAGCAAGTGTATACGCCGCATCACGCGGAAGTCCGCAAAGAACACCGCCATCTGCCATTGCTTCAATAACCATGTATATGTATGCCGGTCCGGAGCCTGAAACACCGATTACCGCATCAATAAGATTTTCTTTTATAACCACAGTTTTACCAACTGCATCAAACATTGCTTTTGCCATGTTCAGTTCATCTTCTGAAACTGCCGGATTTTCGCAAAGGGCAATCATTCCCTCACCCACCATTGCAGGTGTGTTTGGCATAACCCTTACGATTTTTGCATCTGCTCCAAGGATTTCCGCAATTTTTGCAATTGAAACGCCCGCCGCAATTGAAACAATAATTTTTCCTCTAACGCTGTCTGCAACTTCCTTTGCAACTGCCGGAACAATACCCGGCTTTACGCAAAATACAACCATATCTGCCTGAGTTGCAGTACAGATATTATCAGTTGAAACATTAACGCCAATCTTTTTTATTTCATCAAGTTTTGCTACGTCTCTGTCGCTCACATACACATCAGAGCAGTTTACAAAACCGTTATTTATTATACCTTTTATTATTGCGGTTGCCATGTTTCCCGCACCAATAAATCCTATTTTCATTTTACACACTCCCAGCGCAAAAACCCTTTATTATAAGGGTTTTTAAAAAATGAGTCGAATTTTAGTATACTACCTTTTTTATGTTTTGTCAATTGCAAATGTTGCAAAATTGTTACAAAACTTTACATAATTTATTTTACAATTTCACAAATAACATCAATTGCATCTGTAATATCTGCTATACTTGCTGTTTCATTTGCAGTATGAGTATATCGCGTCGGAATTGAAATTACGCCTGTCGGAACACCGCTGCCTGAAAGCTGAAGTGCGCCGCCGTCCGTACCGCCGAATTCAAGCACTTCATACTGATATTTTTTGCCCGTTTTTTCAGCTGCAGACACAATCATTTCTTTTACTGCAGGATGTGCAATAAGGGAATTATCTTTCACCTTAACTGCAATTCCCTCGCCTGTTTTTACTGCCATTTTATAGCCGTCGGGAGTATCTCCTGTTGCAGTTACATCAAGTGCAATTGCATAATCGGGCGAAATATCAAATGCCGCCACCTTTGCACCGCGAAGTCCGATTTCTTCCTGAACAGTAAATACAAAATACAAATCCTTTGAAGAATTTTTGATTCGTTTTGCCGCTTCAGCAAGAATGTAGCATCCAACTTTGTTATCAAGATACGGAGAAACAACATAATTGCCGCTTTGCACAAACGGTGCAGCATATATAGCACAGTCACCTATTGATACTTTTGTTTCGGCTTCTTCCTTATCTTTTACCGCAATATCAATATACATATCAGACAGTTTTATGTCTTTGATTTCTTTTTTCTCGCCATAGCAAACACACCCGATTGTGCCGTTTTTAAATTTTACTCTCTGGTTAAGAATATCGCGGGGTTCGATGCCGCCAACTGTGGCAAAACGAAGAAATCCCCCGTCTTCAATATATGTTACCATAAGACCTATCTGGTCCATATGTGCGGCAAAAAGAATTTTTTCACCGTTTCCTTTTATGTGAAGTGTAAGGTTTCCCATTGGAGATACAGATATATCCCCTAAATCTTTAAGTTCATCTATAAGAAGCTCTCTTGCATCGTTTTCCTGTCCCGAAACAGAATATGCATTTACAAGGTTTTCTAACAGTTTCATATTATCCCTCCGATATTTTTGCAAACCGCAAGTGCAAGTTTGTATGTGTTTTCAAAATCAGTTTTATCAATGACAGACACTGCCGAATGAATATATCTGCAAGGCACGGAAATAACAGCTGTTTTTACGCCGCCACCCGTAATCTGCACTACGCCTGCATCGTTTCCGCCTGCACCCGTACGCTTGAACTGATATGGGATTTCCTCTTTTTTTGCGGCCGTTTCTATCATTTTCACGAACTCAACATCAGAAATTGATGTACGTTCCATAATTGAAAGTACAGGACCTTTTCCCATTGTGCTTACATGTGCACTTTCCGGTGCATCACAGGTATCCGCACATATTGTTCCTTCAAGAATAAGCGCCGCATCGGGCATTATGCTTTTTGCTGCTACCTTTGCACCACGAAGTCCCACTTCTTCCTGAACAGTAAATACAAAATATGTGTCATATTCAGGCTCGAGCTTCTCTGCAATTCTTATAAGATTTGCACATCCAGCGCGATCATCAAGCGCTTTTGCCTTGATTTTTCTGCTACCAAATTCAGTATATTCGCTGTCAAAATAAATATAATCGCCAAGTGCAGTAATTTTTTCTGCTTCTTCTTTTGAATCACATCCGATGTCGATATACATATCCTTCATTTTGACAGGTGTTTTTCTTTCTTCCGCAGTTGTCATATGAACGGCTTTTATTCCAAGCACGCCGGGAATATTGTTTTCACCGACATATACACGTTTGCCTACAAGAAGTCTTGCATCGATACCGCCGACTTCGTCGAATTTCAAAAATCCGTCATCGGTTATTCCTTTTACGATAAAACCAACTTCATCCATATGTGCGCATATCATAAACCTTTTTTCACTTGACTTACCTTTTTTAAATGCAATAAGGTTTCCCATTTTATCCACGCTGATTTCATCAGCAAAAGGTGCAATTTTGTTCTTTATATATTCTCTTACGGCGCCTTCTTTTCCCGATGCGCCATTTAAGGTTGTAAGCTCTTTTAACATCACATAACACCTCCGTACATC
>JAFVVU010000254.1 GCA_017502065.1 Clostridia bacterium
ATAATCGGAATGTTTTCCGTTTAAAGCGGAAAATACATATGTTCTGGCTGCGACAGCCTGTGCTTTCAAGGCTTCTTCCGGCCAGCTTGCAGAAGCTTCTTTCGGAACAACTCCGTAAAGATAATCTTCGATATTCACTTCGTTAATTATAGTTATTCCTTCGTATGATGGATAAAGGGTAATAACGCCTCTGTACCTTTTATTATTAAGTTTTGTAATTTCGTCTGCTCCGCATATACTGATGGGAATGTCAGCTTCGGTTTTAAACAGCATATCATCGGTGCCATATTCATATAATTCAATAGTATTATCTTCAGCGTTGAATTTTGCAGTAATTTCAGAACCGATTTCTTCTTCGGAATCAGTGAAAATAAGCCCTTCTTCAGATGATAAATCAGCAACCTGAAGAACGCTGTTGCCATAATATAAACCAACGTTGATTATGTCATCGGACGCCATGCCGTTAAAAGCAAAAAGCATAAGCAAAAAAGCAGATAAAAAGAGTACTTTTTTCACAAAAATCACCTTAAAACAATAGTATATATGTTATATTTCTACATATTTTAATAAAATCCTTTAAAACAAACTGAAAATGATTGACAAGAACGTAATATAATGTTAAAATATATGATAGATAGAGGCGCAGGTTTTATCAGTAATATATTCTGCAGATGCGGCATCTGGTCAACGAATATACGAAAGGGGAAACTGCCGAAACGTCAGTAAATGCCGCTTGCTGATTGTTGGTTGTACAGTGAATAACTGTGCGATTGTCATCATGTAAATGGTGGAGAGCTATCTGAAATTGCACATTTTGGCAATTCAGTCGGTTCTGCGCAGGACCGGCTTGCTTATTATTATAGGAAGGTGATTTTAAATGAGAAAATGTACAGTTGGTATAGTTGGCGCAACAGGAATGGTAGGACAGAGATTTGTAACCTTGCTTGAAAATCATCCGTGGTTTACAATTACTGCAATGGCAGCAAGCTCACGTTCTGCAGGAAAAACATATGAAGAGGCGGTTGCGCATAAATGGCAGATGAAAACACCGATTCCCGAATCGGTAAAAAACATAATGGTTTTTGATGCTGTTAAAGATGTAAAGAAAATGGCAGCCCTTGTTGATTTTGTTTTCTGTGCTGTTGATATGCCGAAAGATGAAATCAAAAAACTTGAAGAAGAATATGCAAAAGCAGAATGTCCTGTTGTTTCAAACAACAGCGCACACAGATTTACTCCGGATGTTCCTATGGTAGTGCCGGAAATCAACCCTGAGCATATTGATGTAATTCCTTTCCAGAAAGAAAGACTTGGAACTAAAAAAGGTTTTATTGCCGTAAAATCAAACTGCTCACTCCAGAGCTATGTTCCTGCGCTTCATCCTCTTATGGATCTTGGAATTTCAAAAGTTCTTTGCTGCACATACCAGGCAATTTCAGGTGCAGGTAAAACATTTGAAACATGGCCGGAAATGGTTGATAACGTAATTCCGTTTATTGGCGGCGAAGAAGAAAAATCAGAAAAAGAACCTCTTAAACTTTGGGGTAAAATAGAAAATGGAGTAATTGTTCCTGCAACAACACCGTCTTTCACAGCTCAGTGTATACGCGTTCCTGTAAGCGACGGACATCTTGCAGCGGTATTTGCTTCATTTGACAAGAAGACAACTAAAGAAGAAATTATTGAAAAATGGAGAAATTATCAGGGAGAAGCGCAGAGACTTAATCTTCCTTCTGCTCCAAAACAGTTCCTCCATTACTTTGAAGAAGATAACAGACCGCAGGTTAATTCAGAACGTAACCTTGAAAACGGTATGGCAATTTCAATCGGCAGACTTCGTGAAGACACACAGTATGATTTTAAATTCGTATGTCTTTCACATAACACATTAAGAGGTGCTGCCGGCGGTGCTGTATTGCTTGCTGAACTTCTGCATGCAAAAGGATACCTTGGATAATAAGGAGAAGCTAAATGCTTAAGATTTTCCCAAACCCCAAAACAATTATATATGAAGAAGGCACTCTTGTTTTTAAACCTAACTTTTTTGTTGAGTTCAGTCATGAACCTGATGAAGAATATAATTTTGGTGTCAAAAAACTGGTTGATTGTATAAAAAAGTATACAGGTGCAAACCTTTCTTCAAAAAAAGATGAAGATACAACTGTAATAAGCTTTTTGCTTGACGAAGACCTGCAGAAAGAAGAATACAGAATTGATGTTTTTGATGAAGAAATCGTTATTAGAAACAGCGGATATGTCAGTGCATTTCGTGCAATAACAACGATTAAACAGGTGCTTAAACAATGCAAAAAAGAAATTCCGCAGTTTACTCTTGCCGATAAACCGGACATTGAAAACCGCGGAATAATGATTGATGTGAGCCGTGGAAAAGTTCCGAAAACGGAAGAACTTAAGAAGCTTATTGATTTCATGTCGGAACTTAAATATAATCAGTTTCAGCTTTATATAGACGATATTATTTTTGCATATCCGAGTTTCCCGGAATACTGGAAGGATAATGACCCGATAACACCGGGAGAAATAAAAGAACTTTCTGCGTATTGCAAAGAAAGATGCATAGAGCTTGTGCCTAATCAGAATTGCTTTGGTCATATGGAAAAATGGTTGGCAATTCCCGAACTTACACATCTTGCGATTTGTGAGGATGGATATACGCTTCCGGGATATAAACATCAGCCGCCGCATTCACTTAATCCGCTCGATCCCGAAAGTTTCGAGCTTGTTAAGAAGATTTTTGCAGATATAATGCCATATTATGAATCGGATTATATTAATATTTGTTGCGATGAAACAAATGAAATTGGAATGGGAAAAACAGAAGCAGCGGCAAAAGAAACAAGCAAAGAAGATGTATATATTGACTTTCTGCTAAAAATACACGAGCTTGCAAAAAAATACGGCAAACAGACAATGTTCTGGGATGACAGACTTATTATGCATCCAGAAGCTATGAAAAAACTTCCGAGAGATATCATTCCACTTGATTGGGGATATGAACCTCATTCAACAATGGTTGAATCAAGAACAAAGTTCCTTGCAGAAGAAGGATTTGACTTTTATGTTTGTCCGGGAACCAGCGGATGGCTTTCGTTCCTTGGCAGAAGCAAAAATATGGTTGCGAACCAGTTAAGGTATGCTATTTACGGAAAAAAATACAATGCTCTCGGATACCTGCTTACAGAATGGGGAGATGGGGGACACACACAATTCCCTGTAATAACCATTTTACCATATGTGTATGGTGCCGGTGTATCTTGGGGATGCGACGAAAATGTGGATATTGAAGATGCATTTACATATGTAGATGAAAATGTTTTTGGCGGGCAGTATAATGGTCTTTCAAAACTTATTTTTGAAGCCGGAAACTATTATAAATGTGAAAACACAAGAAGAAACAATTCCACAGCAATTGCAATCGGTCTCGTGCACGGGCTTGATCTTATGCTTGCGCAATCTCCTGAAGATTATAACAGCCTGACGAAAACCTGTAATTATATTACGGAATACAAAACAAAAATTATGGATTTAATTGGCGAAAATGATGATGTTTTATTGCAGGAACTTGTTCTTAATCTTGATATGGCAATTGTATTTTCAAAAACTTTTGCGTTGCAGGTAGATACATCTGCAGCGGAAAAAGATGGAATTGAAATTGACGAAATTATTGATTCTATTGAAGATATTGTTGAGCGATTTGAAGAACTGTGGCTGCTTAAAAACCGCAACCATGGACTGAATAAATTTAGAGAATATGCATTTAATCTTATTGATGCATTGGAACAACTTTAATTGGAGGGTTTAAAATGAAAAAAGCACCATTTACCGGTTCGGCGGTTGCAATTGTAACACCGCTTAACGAAAACGGAATTGATTACGAAGCATACGACAGACTCATTGAGTTTCAGATTGCAAACTCAACAGATGCCATTGTTGTAGCAGGAACAACAGGTGAAGCGTCAACACTTACAGACGATGAACATGTTGAAATCATCAGATATACTGTAGAAAAAGTTGCCGGCAGAGTACCTGTAATTGCAGGAACAGGAAGTAATGATACAGCATATGCAATTGAACTCAGTAAAGCGGCTGAAAAAGCCGGAGCAGACGCTCTTTTGCTCGTAACACCGTATTACAATAAAACATCACAGAGAGGGCTTTATCAGCATTTTAAACTGAATGCAGATGCTGTCAACATCCCGGTTATTCTGTATAATGTACCCGGAAGAAC
>JAFVVU010000027.1 GCA_017502065.1 Clostridia bacterium
ACAATTATATCACAATCATACCTCAAAATCAAGCAAAATAATACATAAATATTTGACATTTGCCAAATATATGATATAATAAAAGGTACTGTTTAATATATAATAGGAGGGGACTGTAATGTTGGCAGAACTTAAAAAAGTGTTCAAATCAATGGACAAAATGCTTCTTACAACAGTTTTGCTTTTGGCGCTTATCGGTTTTGTAATGATATACAGCGCAACAATTTCATACGGCAACCCTCTTAAATTTACAATTGTTCAGTTTGCCGCCTTTGCAATAGGATTTGCAATAATGCTTTTTTTAGTCAAAATAGACTATGAAAATTTTGGCAATAAAACAAAAATAATATATGCAATCAACGTGGTTGTTCTTGTTCTTGTACTGTTTCTCGGTACAGGTGATGAGGTTGGAACAAGAGGATGGATAAGAATTGGCGGAATAGGAATTCAGCCGTCTGAACTTGTTAAAATAGGGTTTGTTCTTACATTTGCAAAGCATCTTGAACAAAACGAAGACGGGGTAAATAAATTTCTGCCGTTTCTCGGTATGCTTGCTCACGCGGGCGTTATTATTCTTATTGTACTTTTGCAACCGGACTACGGTACGGCAATGGTATATGCATTTATGTTTATCTGCATGGTTTTTGCGGCGGGAATAAAATACAGGACAATACTTATTGCACTTGGCGCCTTTGCGGCATTTGCCCCGGTTGCCTGGTTCTTTATACTGAAAGATTATCAGAAAGACAGATTTATAACTTTCTTCAATCCGGAACATGACCCCATCGGCAGAGGATATCAGGTAATACAGTCGAAAATATCAATAGGCTCGGGTGAATTTGCAGGAAACGGCTTGTTTTCAGGACCGCAGACACAGCTTGGAATTCTGCCGGCAAAGCATACGGACTTTATACTGGGCGTAATCGGCGAAGAATTTGGGTTTATCGGATGTATTGTTGTGCTGGTTCTTTTGTTTGCACTTATAATAAAATGCTTTAAAACAGGAATAGAAGCGCGCAGTGGTTACGGAAAATATCTTTGCATCGGAATAGGGGCAATGCTTCTGTTCCAGACATTTGAAAATATAGGAATGTGTATTGGTGTTATGCCGGTAACGGGCATTCCGCTTCCGTTTTTAAGCTACGGAGGTTCGTCAATGCTGACGAGTATGATTGCGGTGGGACTGGTGATGAGTGTCAGTGCCCGAAAGAAAATGATTAAATTTTAGGGGGCTTTTGTGTGGATAACAGAGCTATCGGTGTGTTTGATTCCGGACTTGGCGGACTAACCTGCGTTCGTGCAATATCAAAGCTTTTGCCCGGTGAAAACATAATATACTTTGGTGATACCGGAAGAGTTCCTTACGGTACACGTTCAAAAGAAACCATAATTAATTATACCCGAAGTGACATAAGATTTTTGAAAAGCTTTGATATCAAGGTAGCGGTAATTGCCTGTGGTACGGCAAGCTCCATTGCGCTTGATACAGTTAAAAATGAATATGATTTCCCGATTATGGGTGTTGTTGTACCAACTGCAAAAGCTGCAGTAAATGCGAGCCGAAACGGACGTATAGGCGTTATTGGGACACCTCTTACAATTAAATCGGGTAAATATAAAGAAGAAATAGAAAAATTAAATAAAGATGCTTTTGTTGTTTCAAATGCGTGCTCGCTTTTTGTTCCTTTTGTTGAAAGCGGATATGCAGATCATGAAGCAACACGTCTTATTGCAAAAGAGTATCTTAAACCAATAAAAGAAGCAGGTGTTGATACACTTATTCTCGGATGTACCCATTATCCGCTTTTAACGGGTGTAATAAGCGAAATTATGGGCGAGGGGGTAACTCTTATTGATTCGGGAATGGAAACCGCAAAAAGCCTCAAGGAATACCTTGAAACAGGAAACCTTCTTTCTCAGAATAAGGATGGTGGAACCTGCAATTACTATGTCAGTGACAGCGTGCAGGGCTTTGAGGAGCTTGGCGGAATGTTTCTTAATAAAGCAATAACAGGAAAAGTTGAAAAAATTGATATTGAAAAATATTAAGGTGAAGAAATGAAAAAGGAAATAAGAATTTCAATTGTCGGCATTCGTCAGGAAAAAGGCGAAAAGCCCGAGAAAATTGAATTTGAAACCGAAGGGAAGTATTATATTAAAGATACAACCCATTATATAGTGTATGAGGAAAGCGAGCTTACAGGATATAAAGGCACCACCACTACAATAAAGGTGACAAAAGATGAGGTAACGCTTGCCAGATTCGGCACAAACAATACACAGATGATGTTTAAAAAAGGCCGTCAGTACAGGGGATATTATGAAACACCCTACGGCAATTTCGGAATGTGTATAACGCCTTCAAAGGTTGATATAAATATCGGTGAAGACGGCGGAAAGATAAACCTTGAATATTTGCTTGATTTTGCGAGTAGCTCAAGTAAAAATACATTTAATATAAAATTCGGAGTATAGGAGGAACCATGGTTAATATAATTGAAGAAGTAAAAAAACAACTTGTAAATTCCATTGAAAACTCAATATCTGCGGCGGTGGATAAAGGCGACCTTCCCTGCAAATTTGAGGGCGAAATTGCCATTGAAGAACCGCGAGAAAAAGCACACGGCGATTTTTCGAGTAACGTGGCAATGCAGTTTGCACGCCTTGCAAAAAAATCTCCCCGTGATGTTGCAAATATCATAATCGAAAACTTTAATTTTGATGGCACATACATTGCATCAGCTGAAATTGCAGGTCCCGGATTTCTTAATTTCCGTTTGAAAGACGAGTGGCTTTATGATGCATTAAAGCTCATCGAAGAAAAAGGCGAAGAATACGGAAAACAGAATATCGGTGGCGGCAAAAAGGTAATGATAGAGTTTGTATCCGCAAACCCGACAGGACCTATGCATATGGGTAATGCAAGAGGCGGCGCACTTGGTGATTCACTTGCAGCTGTTCTTGATTACTGCGGCTTCGACGTAACCCGTGAGTTTTATCTTAACGATGCCGGTGCACAGATTGAAAAGCTCGGCAAATCACTTGAAGCAAGATATGTTCAGCTTATCAAGGGTGAAGATTCAATGGAGTTTCCGGAAGACGGATACCACGGCGGCGATATAAAAGAGCATATGAAAGCGTTTATTGAAATCCACGGCGAAAAATACATAGATGTGGATAGCGAAGAACGCCGCAAAGTGTTTGCACAGTATGCACTTGAAAAGAACTTTGCAAAAATCAAAGCCGACCTTGGCTCATATAAAATCAATTATGATGTATGGTTCCCTGAAACAGACCTCTATAAAAGCGGTGAGGTAGAAGAAACAATAGAAATTCTTAAAAACAGCGGATATACCTATGAAAGTGACGGGGCACTCTGGCTTAAGAGCACAGACCTCGGACTTGATAAAGACGATGTTCTTGTAAGGAACAACGGTATCCCGACATATTTCCTTGTTGATATTGCATATCACAGAAACAAATTTGTAAAACGCGGATTTGATAAGGTAATAAATATCTGGGGTGCCGACCACCATGGTCACGTTGAAAGAATGAAAGCCGCAATGAAAGCAATCGGTGTAGACCCGAACGGACTTGACGTAATTCTTATGCAGCTTGTAAGACTTATGAAAGAAGGCAAACCCGTTAAAATGTCCAAACGTACGGGCGAAATGATAAACCTTGCGGATTTGCTTGAAGATATCGGTATAGATGCGGCAAGATTCTTCTTTAATTTAAGACAAGCAGACAGTCATTTTGACTTTGACCTTGACCTTGCGGTTGAACAGTCAAACGATAACCCGGTATTCTATGTTCAGTATGCACATGCAAGAATTTGCAGCATTCTTTCAAGACTTGAAGAAGAAGGTATCAGCCTTAAAAAGACAGCAGATGTTAATCTCTCACTTCTTAAAGAAGAGGAAGAAAAAGAGCTTATCAAAATGCTTGCAAAATATCCGGAAGAGCTTGCGCTTGCGGCAAAAACATATGACCCGACAAGACTTACAAGATATTCCGTTGACCTTGCATCCGCGTTCCATACATTCTATAATGCGTGCAGGGTAAAAGGTGTGGAAGAGGATCTCATGAATGCAAGACTTATCCTTGTTTCAATGGTAAAACTTATTCTTGCATCAGCACTTAATCTCCTCGGCGTAACAGCACCTGAAAGAATGTAATAAAAGGATAAATAAAAAATCCGCAGATTA
>JAFVVU010000255.1 GCA_017502065.1 Clostridia bacterium
CAGCTGCTTCAGCTCTGGTTGTGTTACCGAGCGGATTGATTGTCTGGTCCGGATTTCCTTTTACAACACCTTCAATTACCATTTTTGATGCATGAAGTGCAGCATAATCTGCAAACAAATCTTTATCTGTAAAGTTATTTAATCTTACAAGTGAGCCTGTTGTATCAAGAACTCCTGCTTTTTCCATGCCGCGTGCACATATTGTCATTACGTCCTGACGAGAAATTGCTTCATTAGGATTGTAGAGATTATTACCTATACCTGTGAGTATGCCAAGTGCTTTACCCATTGCAATTTCTTTAGCATAGTAGTGGTTCGGGTCAATATCATCAAATGTTGAACTTGCATCTGCTGTAAGTCCAAGTGAGCGGATAAGGAAGCCTGCAAAGTCTGCTCTTGTAATGTTTTCGCCCGGTGCAAAGCCGCCTGCGATTTCGTTTACAACTTCTCTCATTTTAAGAGTTTCAATTTCTTTTTCTGCCCAGGAGAAGCCTGCGATATCTGCATATGCATCTTCTGAAAGCTTTGCAAGGTCTACAGGGCTGTTTGGTGTAAGCTTATATAATCCTACGCCAAGGCTCGGCATTGCAAGCTTAAATGTATTATCGCCGCTTGTTACGGTTGTTTCAAGACCCGTTCCGTTTACAAGTGTCGCTGTATATCCGTCAAAGCTGATTTTGCCGTTATTACTTACAAGTTTGATATCCGCATCATATTCCGATGCATGCATATTCATAACAAGAAGATAATTCTGTCCGTCTTTCGGATCCTGCCAGATACGGTACCACACGTCGTTTTCCTGCCAGTTTGCAATAAGTGTTGTGTCAGGTGTTGTAAAGTGTTTAAATGCAATTTCCTGTTCACCTGTCTGATAGAATTTGCAGAAATCTTCATATCTTTCCGGAATGTCTTTAAGAGATTCAAGAATCATATCCGATGAACCTGTGAATGAGAAGAAACCGATCATTTTTGCGCCTGCCCAGAACGCCTGATAATACTGATGGCGGATTGCTGTTGCGGACGGTCTCCAGTTTTCTTCGGCAAACGGTGTCATCTGTACGATTGTTGATACCGGAGTCTGATTTTCACTTCCAAGAACTCCCCAGCGCGTACGTATATATGCATAGCCGGGAACTGATTTTTCTGCTCTCGGGTACGGGTCGGTTGCAAAAATATCGCCAAGACGTGACGATTTTTCCATATCCGCTCTTGTTCCTGTATCAAGCAGATAGATGGGGTTAACCGTGTCTTTTGACCTTACCTGAACATAGCCTTCTTCAAGCCATTTCTGCATATAATCATATGTTTTAATTTTGTTCGTAGGTTTAATTTTAAGCGAAACCTCGTCAATAAGGAAATATGCAAATATTGCCGGGTGGTTGGCAAATCTGTCAAGAAATGCATTCATACGGTCGGTTGCAAGACCGGGGTAGCCCGTTGGTTCACTTGCGCCGAACTGAATTACAAACTTAACTCCTTCCTTTGCGCCTTTATCAAGCAGGTCTTCATACATATCAAGACCTTTTTCAAGGTTGGTTAAATCCTTACTTTCAATCCAAGGTTTAAATACGTTAACACCGTGAATTTTGCTTTCCTGCCAGTAATCATCCGGTTTACCATATCCGATTACGGGATAGAAAATTTCGCCGTTTGTATCAATATAGTTACCGTTTTCGTTAAGTTTTGTCGGACGGTGCACCTTATACACACGTGCACTCATACTGCTTCCTATAGGATTGCCGGATGCATCCTTATATGTTGCTTCAAGTGTATATGCCTTAAGCTCTTCCGGCATTTTCGAAAGGTCAAAGTTCCATGTAACTTTTGACGCTGCCGGTACAGATGCGCTTTCAAGAACTGTTTTTCCGTCTTTTACCGCAAAATCAATGCTTGAGCCCGGAACAAGTGCAAAGCCTGTTGTATTAACCTCTGCAACTGCTGTGCCGTAGCCCTCTTCGATATAGTTAAATACACGTGCAGGGTACATATCAAAACAGCTGCCGCCATCTGCAAGTCCTAAAGACACGTC
>JAFVVU010000256.1 GCA_017502065.1 Clostridia bacterium
ATCACATACGGTATCGAAACTACTTTCACAGTAGAATAATTAAGGAGGGTATATAAAATGAAAAAATATGTTAAACCTATGGCAAATATGAATGAATATACTCTCATCGAGAGACTTGCAAACCTTGATACATGGCTTGCAGGGGAAGGCGCAGCACTTGGCGTAGAAAACGAAATCGCTTCCTACAAAACAAGCTACAACATGGCTTCCTAATTCAAAAAACAACAAACCCCGAACCGATTGGTTCGGGGTTTTCTTTTTTGAAAATGAATTGCCTTACGGCATGAATTGAAAAATTGCATTTTTTCATGAATTGTACCTGCGGTACATGAATTGCACTTCGTGCATTGGCAATTTATTTCATGTTGCGAAGCAACAATTCATGGCAACGCCAATTCATGACAACGTATGTTGTCAATTCATTTAAAATAAGACCTCGTCCGCAAAGGGTGGGATAAAATAGCTCAGAACGGACAAACTGAATCCCGAAGCTGTACATAGGTACTGCGAGAGGTGAAGGTTGTCCGTAGTGCAAAGCGATTAATATTAAAAAGGAGTTGCCGAAGGGCAACTCCTTTCCTTACAAACCATTACAAATTTATCTATGACCTTGCTTTTATTCTATCTTCGCTTTGCACGGTCTGGGCATTTTAGCATGCCTATCATTTCAGGTATTTTTCTATTACATACTTAGGTCTTGCTTTGGTTTCCATATACATTTTTCCGATATACTCGCCTACCACGCCGATTGCAAGAAGCTGTAGTCCGCCGATTGCCCACACGGATGCGGCAAGTGTTGTCCAGCCCTGCACAGTGTTGCCGGAAAAATGCCTGATAAGAAAATACACAAGCATAAGGATACTTACCGAAAATATAAGTATGCCAAGTAGCGTTATCATTCGTATCGGTTTTATTGAAAACGAGGTTATGCCGTTAAGTGCAAACGAAATCATTTTCTTAAGCGGATATTTTGACTGTCCTGCAAAACGCTCGGTTCTTTTATACTCAACCGTATCCGATTTAAATCCAACAAGGGGCACTATCCCACGAAGAAACAAATTGACCTCTCTAAACTCCGAAAGTGCATCAAGTGCACGCCTGCTCATAAGGCGGTAGTCCGCATGGTTGTATATAATATCTGCGCCAAGCAGTTTCATTATCTTATAAAACCCGTGTGCAGTTGTCCGTTTGAATGCGCTGTCGGTTTTTCGTTCGCTTCGCACGCCGTACACAACGTCGCATCCGTCGTAATATTTTTCAAGCATGCGGTCAATTGCATCAATATCGTCCTGCAGGTCGGCATCCATTGAAATTGTCATGTCGCACTCATCTTTAACCGCCATAAGACCGGCAAGAAGCGCATTCTGATGCCCTTTATTGCGTGAAAGCTTTATCCCCTGAAACAGCGGCGAGCTTTCGTTCAGCCCTTCAATTATTTCCCACGTTCTGTCTTTTGAGCCGTCGTCCACAAAAACGACTTTGCTTTCGGGAGAAATTTTGCCTCCGGCTATAAGATTATCAAATTTTGCAGCGAGCCGCCGCGCCGTTTCGGGAAGAACTTCTTCCTCATTATAGCACGGTACCACCAGATAAAGTTTATCCATAATATCACCTTAATTTAAAAAATATAGGCTCCCCTGTGTAAGGGGAGCTGTTGAGCGTATGCGAAACTGAGGGGTTGTCATTACCAATCCCTCCACCGCTGTCGCGGTCCCCCTTCTCGCTGCGGCTCGGTCCCATCGCGGCTCTGACAGTCCACCGGACTGTCATTCACTACCGCGCTGCCCGCTTCGCTACCTTTGCACAAGGGAGGCTTTCCTATTCTGTTTCGATAAGGCCGTAGCCGCCATTATTACGTTTATAAATAACCGCCGCTTTGCCTGTTTCATCACTTTTAAACACAAAGAACTGATGTCCGAGCATATTCATTTGCAGAATTGCTTCATCCACGCTCATCGGTTTTATAACGAATTTTTTACTTTTAACAATTTCATATTCTTCTTCCGCAACATCCGCCGGGTCAAAATCCGGAGCAGGTGCAAATGCTGATTCGTACAG
>JAFVVU010000257.1 GCA_017502065.1 Clostridia bacterium
GAATCGGCAATGGAATTTGATTGTACAGCGGCTCCCATAGCAAATGAAACAAGAATACACAGTATGGCAAATAACACGCCAAGCCATTTCATTCCCGTGCCTTTTTCTATGTAATACATCGGTCCACCGCAAATCTCGCCGTTTTTTCTTATGCGGTATTTCATGGCGAGAACAACCTCGGCATATTTGGTAATCATCCCAATAAATCCGCTTATCCACATCCAGAAAATTGCCCCCGGACCACCGGATACAATGGCAGTTGCAACTCCGGCAATATTGCCCGTACCAATTGTGCCTGCAAGTGCGGTTGAAATTGCGGCAAACGGCGAAATTCCGCCACCGGAAGATTCTTTTTTCTTAAAAAGTGAACCGACCGTTTTTGAAAAAATTTCTTTTGCAGAAGTGAACTGAAATCCTTTTAAAAGAAATGTATAAAGTATCCCGACAAAAAGCAGTAAAAAAACCATTCCGGGACCCCACAGAATTTTTGAAATCATAAATTTTCCTCCTTGTAACAAAGGGCTTATAAAAGCCCTTCTATTACAAGAATATGCCCGGTTAGTGTTTGTAATTACCTATTTGCAAATCAAAAAAACGGTCAATTGTCTTTTTATTATTGGCGTTTATTTTTTCGAGTACAATAAGGTCTTTAAAAGCGAAAAAATCTCCGCCCGTCGGATATAAAGACCCCGAAACGTTGGGGTCAATACTTGAGTTGTACATTCCGTTACCAAACATAATTTTCTCCTGACTGCTGCAGCAATGTTAATATTCCCGTTTATAAAAGTATTATAATTGACATTCTATGTAAACTAATGATATAATTTAATACATAAAGGGGATGAATTTTATGAAAAAACTGATTAAAAACGTAAATATAGTAAACGCAGAGAATATACTTAAAAACACAAATATAATTATAAACGGAAAATATATTGAAAAAATTGCAGACACGATTCCCGAAGGTGAGTTTGAAATAATTGATGCAAAAGGCGGAATTGCAATTCCGGGCCTTGTTAATGCACATACTCATTCGCCAATGACACTTCTTCGTAATTATGCTGACGGATATAATCTGCAAACCTGGCTTAACGACTATATTTTTCCGGTTGAAGACAGAATGTCCGATGATGACGCGTATTGGGGAAGTTTGCTTGCACAGGCAGAAATGATTGCATCGGGAACAACACTTTTCCACGATATGTATATGTTTATGCCGCAGGTTGCAAAAGCAACTGAAGCATCAGGGCTGAAAGCACTTCTCGGACGTGGTGCAACATATTTCGGAAATCCTCTTTTTGCGGAGCACCAGGGAACAATAGAATCAATATCCCTTTTTAAAGAATTTAACAATGCTGCGGATGGCAGAATAAAGGTCAATATGGCGCCGCATGCAGTATATACAACAAACGATAAATTTCTCATGCATATGAAAGAGCTTGCTGAAGAATTCGGTACATCACTTCATATACATCTTTCGGAAACTGTAAAAGAAAATGACGATGCGGCAGCGCAGTATGGCAAAAGCCCGACAAAATATCTTTATGACCTTGGCGTTTTTGATGTAAAGGTAATTGCCGCACACTGTGTGCATCTCAGTGATGAGGATATAGCAATCCTTAAAAATGCAGGGGCAACGGCAGTGCATAACCCGTCAAGCAACTTAAAGCTTGGCAGCGGAATTGCACCAATGAAACGTCTTATGGATGCAGGGGTTGACATTGCAATCGGTACAGACGGCGCATCAAGTAACAATAATCTTAATATGCTTGAAGAACTGCACCTTGCATCACTCCTTACAAATGGTGCGGATATGAATCCGGAAGCGGTATCTGCGGCTGATGCTCTTAAATGGGCAACAAACTCAGCGGCTCTCGGCTTTGAAGACTCGGGCGAAATTGCCGAAGGTAAAAAAGCAGATATTGTAATTATTGACGTAAATAAACCGCATATGCAGCCGATACATAATCTGCGCTTGGCAGTGTGCTACAGTGCAGGCGGTACGGATGTTTCCTATGTTTTTGCGGACGGCAAAATGCTTCTTGATAAAGGACAGCTTACAACAATAGATATTGAAAAGGTTTATTTTGAAATCGGCAAATGTCTTAAAAGAATATTTTAAAAATGAATAAAGCATAATATCACAAAAGGATGTGATATTGTGCGAAACATAAAAACTGACCTTGCCGTAGAGGCGCACGAATACTATGTGGGTGACGGTAACAACCTTCCTGACGGTATTGAACATAAAACCGAAGATTATGATGATGTTAAAGTGACAGTTGTTGATGTTACAAACGAAAACGGAAAAAGAGCAATAGGTAAAAGTATCGGAACGTATATTACCATTGAAGCAAAAACACTAAAGCATCTTACGGATTATGAACGCGAAAATATTGAAGATATTTTCGGACAGAAACTGCGCAAACTCCTTGAAGAGAAAGGAGTCGGCGGTGGGGATACAGTGCTTGTTGCGGGACTTGGAAACAACAGCATAACACCCGATGCGCTCGGTCCGCAAACGGTTGAAAAGCTTGATGTAACACGTCATATTATGGAATATATGCCGGATGCAGTTATTGACGGGACAAGACCTGTATGCGCAATTGCACCGGGCGTGCTTGGCAACACCGGAATTGAAACAATTGAAATAATAAAAGGTGTTGTTGAAAAAATAAAACCGGCTGCGGTTATTGCAATTGATGCGCTTGCATCAAGAAGCACCGCAAGAGTAGGAACAACAATTCAGATTTCGGATACTGGTATAGAACCGGGAGCAGGAGTTGGAAACCGCCGCAAAGGAATAACCGAAGAAACGCTTGATATTCCTGTAATTGCAGTAGGCGTGCCAACGGTAATCGATGCGGCAACAATAGCAGACGATGCTGTGGAACAGGTAATTTCGGCAATAAAAAAAGAAGGAAAAACCGAATACTTTTCACGGTTTGATGATGACGAAAGATATAAAATGATACGCTCTGCAATGGACGAAACGGCAAATATGATGGTAACTCCAAAAGAGGTGGATACCATTATAACTGATGTTTCGGCAGTCCTTGCAAGCGGAATAAATAAAGGACTACACGACTAAGGAGAAAAGCATGACAATTATGGAAAATCCAATCACTGCATTAAACGGTGTTGGAGAAAACAGAGCAAAGCTTTTTGCAAAGCTTGGCATACGTACAATTGAAGATATGCTTTACTTTTTCCCACGACATATGGAGGACAGAATTAATATAGCGGACATTATCTCCGTAAAAGACGGGGATAATGTCTGCATTCTTGCGACTGTTGTGCTTAAACCACAGGTTATGCGCGTGAGGAATAATCTCGTCATTTATAAAGTTCTTGTTGATGATGGAACTGCCACAATGACACTTACATGGTTTAATAATAAGTTTATTCCGAACACGTTCAGTGTAGGGGATAGATATAAGTTTTTCGGTAAGGTATCAAGAAAAGGCTCAAAAATTGAAATGAGCACACCTACATACGAAAAAGAAGAAACAAACGTCCATACGGGACGAGTAACCCCCATATATCCGCTTACAAAGGATTTGCATCAAAAAACCGCACGTGCTATTTTAAAACAGTGTGTTGATGCGGCGGTGGGGAACATAAATGAATATCTGCCTAACGATATAAGGGCAAAATACGGTCTTTGCGAGCTTAATTATGCATTTTCGTCAATTCATTTTCCTGAAACCGAGCAGGATTACAGCCGTGCACGTTACCGCTTTGTATTTGAAGAGCTTCTTCTTCTGCAGCTTGGTATGCTTATGATGAAAAAAACAGATAATACAAAGAAAGCACCGACTATGGATGCTTTATCAAGCATACAGGAATTTAAAACAAAAATGCCGTTTAAAATGACAGGTGCACAAGAAAGAGTTCTTGATGAAATTGCGGCCGATTTATCAGTGCAAAAACCAATGAGCCGTCTTCTTCAGGGGGATGTCGGTTCGGGTAAAACGGTGGTCGCGTTTGCGGCAATGTACGCGGCAACTCAAAATGGATATCAGGCGGCACTTATGGCACCAACAGAAGTACTTGCAAAACAGCATTATGAATCTGCACTTAAATATTTTGATGCAGCTGAAATTGCTTTTCTAACGGGAAGCGTAACCGGGAAAACAAAACAGTCGGTTATAGAGAAAATAAAAACCGGTGAGGCAAAGATTGTAATCGGTACACATGCAGTAATTGAAGATAATATAGAATTTAAAAATCTTGCACTTGCAATAACGGATGAACAGCACCGTTTCGGTGTTAAACAGCGTGCAAAGCTGGCAGGTAAAGGCGAGGGCATACATACCCTTATTATGTCGGCAACGCCTATTCCGAGAACTCTTGCGCTTATTCTGTACGGTGACCTTGATATTTCAGTTCTGGACGAGCTTCCGCCCGGCAGACAGAAGATAGATACATTTTCACTGAATGAAGATTTTCGCGGCAGAATAAATGCATTTATTCGCAAAAAAATTGCCGAAGGAAGGCAGATTTATGTAATCTGTCCGCTTATAGAAGAATCCGAAAAATCGGATATGAAAGCCGCAACAGAGCTTGCACAGCATC
>JAFVVU010000258.1 GCA_017502065.1 Clostridia bacterium
ATCACATACGGTATCGAAACTACTTTCACAGTAGAATAATTAAGGAGGGTATATAAAATGAAAAAATATGTTAAACCTATGGCAAATATGAATGAATATACTCTCATCGAGAGACTTGCAAACCTTGATACATGGCTTGCACAGGAAGGCAGCGCACTTGGCGTAGAAAACGAAATCGCTTCCTACAAAACAAGCTACAACATGGCTTCCTAATTCAAAAACAAAAATGCGGCGGTTGGAAATCCAACCGCCGTTTTGTTTTTTTATATGAAATTAAATGTTATATATTTTCTATTTGCCAGTCAATTGGCGTCATATTTTCGTTTGAAAGAATTGTATTTGCTTTTGAAAAATGACGGCATCCCATAAATCCTCTTGTAGCTGAAAGGGGACTTGGATGCGCCGCCGAAAGCACATAATGTTTCGGGTTTGTAATAAATGCAAGTTTCTCTTTAGCATTATTTCCCCAAAGAAGAAAAACAACAGGTTTTTCGCGTTCGTTAAGCTTTTTTATAACTGCATCGGTAAAGTTTTCCCATCCTTTTTTTCTGTGGGAATTTGCCGCGCCACCGCGCACGGTAAGTACCGCGTTTAAAAGAAGAATTCCTTGCTTTGCCCATTTTGTAAGATATCCGTTATTTGGAGTATAGCACCCCAAATCCGTTCCCAGCTCTTTGTACATATTAACAAGCGACGGGGGAGTCTGCACGCCCGGTTTTACCGAAAAACAAAGTCCGTGTGCCTGACCTTCCTCATGATATGGGTCCTGACCGATAATAACAATTTTAACATCCTCATATGCCGTATATTTAAGCGCGGAAAATATCTCATCCCGTGGGGGATAAACAGGTCCTGATGCATATTCTTCATCAAGAAAAGCAGAAAGCTTTGTAAAATATTCTTTTTCAAATTCTTCTTTCAGAATATTATCCCAGCTGTTACCAATCATAATATGCACCTTACTTAAAAATCATAATTCCAACAAGTCCCGGGCCGGCATGAGTTCCGATTACCGGACCGACAATGGAAATTTTGGCATCTGTAACGCCAAAACGTTCTTCAAGCTCGCTGCGAACCTTTGCAATAAGCTCATCGCCTGCAGCACCGTCAAAAATATAAACTTCTTTTGCTTCACGAATACCGGCTTCGTCAATAAGGTCAAACATTCTTGCAAGAGCTTTTTTAGAACCTCTTACCTTATCGGCAACGGTAACAAGACCACCGTCAATGGACAAAATCGGTTTTATATTAAGTATGTCGCCAACAGTAGCGGCAGTAGCGTTAATTCTTCCGCCTTTTTTAAGGTATTTAAGTGAATCAACAAGGAAATATACTCTTGCACTGTCAATGATTTTAGTAGCAGTTTCGATAATTTCATCCTTGCCGCGTCCGTCAATTACCATTTCAGCCGCTTCAACAACAGCACGTCCGTAAACATAGGAAAGGTATCCGGCAACAATGTTTATATCAGCTTTAATGCCGTCTTCTTCAAGCATCTGCTTTGCAAGATGCGCATTCTGATATGTGCCCGATGCTTCTTTTGAAATGGTAAAGCAGATGATTGTGTCATATCCATCTTCGATAGCCGCTTTAAATCCTTCATAAAAATCAAGAACGGTCATCTGTGAAGTTGTAGGAAGCTCATCTGCGTTTTTAATGCGTTCATAAAACTCTGCAGGAGTAATATCAACATAGTCGCGGACAACTTCTTCACCGAACAAAATTCGTACGGGGAAAAAGCCTATATTAAGCTTCTGCACAACGTGATACGGAATATCTGCAGGAGAGTCCGTGAATATTTTTATTTTACTCATAATACACCTCAAAATATATATTTATTATATGATATAATAATTCTTATTCTTTGTCAAGCTTATGACAAAAAGCCTCTTTTTTTGTCAATTACAGAAGCAATAACAGCGTAAAGAATACCGCTTGCAATTGGCTGAACAAGTCCTTGCAGGGCAGAAATAAGCGGAGAAACAAAGTTACCCGATAAAATCACTTCTGCTATGTAATACCCGATAATGCATATCACCCCTGCGAAAACAGTTCCAAGCGCGTTGCGTCTGCATAAGAGTTTATTTGCTTTTGCAGTAAACATAAGTGCCATAAGAGATTTTATTATTACGGTTGGGATAATATATATCGGCGCAACCATCAAATCAGCAAGACCTGCACCGATTGCAGCGGCAAGTGCTGCATATGCCGGAGAAAGAAATGACGCTGCAAGATATATAAATGTGTCGCCTATGTGCACATATCCTCCGTTTACACCTACGGGCAGGTGAGGGAACATTGTTGTAACACAGATTGTGGCGGCAAAAAGCCCGGAAAGCACCAGTTTTTTTATTTTCATATCCTACATCTCCTCCCTGTAAAATGTTCAATAACAATTATATAACAAGCCCGCAATCTAG
>JAFVVU010000259.1 GCA_017502065.1 Clostridia bacterium
CGCATTTGCAACGGCTCTTTTAAGCTTTGATTTTATGCATTTTACTCAGACGAGAATTGCAACAATTGATGTTTATGCAACGTTTTTTATAATGCTTATGTATTTGTTTATGTATAAGTTTTATGAAGAAAACTATAATGTGTCGGGAGTTAAAAAAACATTTAAATATCTTGCTTTTGCAGGGATTTGTTTCGGACTTGGTGTGGCATCAAAATGGACATGCGTTTATGCAGGGGCAGGACTTGCGGTGATTTTTGCCGTATATATGATAAAACGGTTTATAGAATACCGCCGGTACAAAACAGAAAGCTATGTAAAAAGCACGATTAAAATACTGTTGTGGTGTGTGCTTTTCTTTGTGATAATTCCCGTTTTGATTTACATTCTGTCGTATCTGCCGTATGCATTTCTTGATACAAATGAATTTACATTTGAAAACATATGGCGTATACAGAAAAATATGTTCAGTTATCACTCGGAGCTTGTGGCATCGCATGATTTTTCGTCAAAGTGGTACGAATGGCCGCTTATGACAAAACCGATATGGTATCACATAACCCGGCTGCCGTACGACAGAATAATGACAATTTCTGCGTTTGGAAATCCTGCTATATGGTGGGTCGGAATTCCGGCGGTGGCGGGTTGCCTGTATTATGCTGTGACGGACAGGAAAAATGCGGCTGTGCCGGTGCTTCTTCTTATCGGATATGCGGCGCAGTATCTGCCGTGGGCATTTGTTGGCAGAATTGTGTTTATATACCACTATTTCCCGAGCGTGCCGTTTGTTATTCTTATGATAACATATGCGGTAAAACGTATTTATGAACGGGCGAAAAACAAAAAGGCGGTTGTTATTGGCGCAGAAGTATATATGCTCATTGTTATTGCGCTTTTTGTAATGTTTTATCCGGCAATTTCCGGAGCTGAAACTACACAGGATTATGTAAAGAGTATGCTTACATGGTTTAACGGATGGTATATTGGCGGATAACACTAAAATAATTTTGTTTTGCTATTGAAAAAGTATTAAAACTGGAGTATAATTAATGTGTATGGGATTTTATGTAATAGCATTTGATTTTGGAGGCAAAACAAAATGATTCACTTTTCTGTTGATGATACTATAGAAATTTTTGAAAATTTAACAAAAGAGGACTATACGTCCTGTTTTGAAGAGCCTACATTATCATTTTTGAAAAGCTTAAATGAACAATACGGGTTAAAGGTTAGTCTCTATTGCTTTTTTGAGTCAGAGTCGGGATTTTGCCTGTCAGGAGCAACATCAAAATTCAAAGATGAATTTAAAGAGAATAGTCACTGGTTAAGATTTGGATTTCATGCTTTCAACAGCAAATCAAAGTATAACGATTATGATGCTGACAAGTTTATTAAAGAAGCGATAGCGGTATATGATAATCTTGACAGAATTGTTTCGCCGGATGCGCTTGTTTATGATGTCAGGTTGGGATTTGCGACAGGGAACAATAACTGCATAAAAGCTCTTAAAAATAAATATCCGTTATTTAATACACTTTACGGTGTGGATGACGATCGTATAGAATACTATCTCTCACTGGAAGAAAATGATGTTTTACTGAATGATGGTTTGTTCTGCGACAGCAAAGTGGGGATTAATATTAAATTAAGTGAACGTCGGTTAGAGGGACAGACAGACATGGCAGGGTATATGCAGAAAATGCCGATGCGAAAATACCATGCTTTTTTCACTCATGAAGTATTTTTCCACAATGAAGAAGTAATAAAAAGAATTATAGAACTGTGTGAATTCGCGGATGAATTTACTTTTTGATCCGGTCATGACATAAGCTTTGCCGAAAAAGACCGGCATCCGGATTATACAGTCTTGATATACATGGACAGATGAAAGGATGGTATGTATGCCACAGGGAACTTCATATAAATTGTTTGTTCCGGAAGGATATAAATCAAAACTTAATATACTTGAAACTGAAAAGGCAATAAAAGCCATTAAAGATTATTTTGAAACTGCACTTGCAAAAAAACTGTGCCTTACTCGTGTGTCGGCACCGC
>JAFVVU010000260.1 GCA_017502065.1 Clostridia bacterium
AGAAGATTGACGTACAGATTATGGGGATGGTTCAACTTGAGGTATTAAAAAGGATACTTGCCGACCGTTTTTCCATTGACGTTGAGTTTGAACACGGAAACATTATATATAAGGAAACTATTGCAAACACCGTAGAAGGTGTTGGGCATTACGAGCCGCTTCGTCATTATTCCGAGGTTCATTTACTGCTTGAACCGGGTAAACGTGGCAGTGGGCTTGTGTTCAGATCCGCCTGCAGCGAGGATGTTCTTGACCGCAACTGGCAGCGTCTTATAATGACACATCTTAAAGAAAAAACTCATCTTGGGGTGCTGACAGGCTCTCCCATTACGGATATGAAAATAACCCTTGTAAATGGTCGTGCGCATCAAAAGCACACCGAGGGCGGCGATTTCCGTCAGTCGACATACAGGGCTGTTCGTCAGGGACTTATGATGGCAGAAAGTGTTCTTCTTGAGCCGTATTACAATTTTGTGCTTGAAGTGCCGTTTGATAAAACAGGTCGCGCAATGACAGATCTTCAGCAGCTTGGTGCCGAATTTGGCTCACCGATAACGAAAGAAAATACAACTGTTATTTCAGGTAGCGCACCGGTTTCAAGACTTCGTGATTATCACCTTGATGTTATTTCATATACTCACGGGGAGGGTACTCTTTCAGTAAGTTTCGGCGGATATATGCCGTGCCAGAATACAGATGAGGTAATAGAAAAAATCGGCTATAATGCCGAGGCGGATACCGTAAACAGTGCTGATTCTGTATTTTGTGAGCGTGGAGCAGGGTTTACTGTTAAGTGGAATGAGGTTTATGATTATATGCACATTCCCCTGCTTTCCGATAAAAAGAAAGAAACTGAGCCGATTGTACGGAAATATGAAAAAATTACTGCAAGTGAGGAAGAGCTTTTAAAAATATATGAAAGCGTTTACGGCAAGATAAAGCGTGAGCTTCCCCGTCCGATGAAAACTCCTAAAACACCAAAACCGTATAAGGAAAAGCCGATTGCAACAATGCAGACATATCTGCTGATTGACGGATATAATATCATTTTTGCAAATGATGAGCTGAAAGCGATTGCCGAAGACAGTTTTGATTCGGCACGCGAAATCCTTATCCGCAAGGTATGTAATTACAAGGCAGTACGTCCGTATAATATTATTCTTGTGTTTGATGCGTATAAGGTAAAAGGCGCAAAGCGTGAGATTGAAGAAATAAGCGGTATTACCGTTGTGTATACGAAAGAGGCGGAAACCGCCGATGCGTATATTGAAAAAACGTCGAAAGAGCTTGCCAAAAACTATCAGGTAAGGGTTGCAACCTCCGACGGACTTGAGCAGATTATCATTTTCAGTCAGGGTGCTATGCGAATTCCGGCATCGGAATTTTTAGCCGAAATAGATGCCGCCGAAAATGAGATAAGAGAATTTATAAAAGAATATAACAAATAAAAATGGTGAAAGCAAATGCTTTCACCATTTTCTGTTGAGGACAACAGAACCGTCCCCTTGTCCTGGCATGCAAGAGTAATGTTTGATGAATCATTTCCTGCAAGATGTTTATACATTTCATACACAAACGCTCTACCCTCTTCAGGAGCAAGCTCAACCACTCTGTGAAGTGCCATTTCATGTGCAGCGTGGAATACAATAGCATAATAAAAAAGGGTGAAAACGTTTGTTTTCACCCTTTTTTATTATATTTTATCTAAATAAGTTTGCGATTATATCAAATAAATTGAATTTTACTGCAACGCCGGCAAATACAATTGATACCATACTGAGCAGTTTGATGAGGATATTTACTGATGGACCTGCTGTATCTTTGAACGGGTCGCCAACTGTATCCCCTACAACTGCGGCTTTATGATTGTCTGATCCTTTTCCGCCGTAGTTACCTGATTCAATATATTTCTTTGCGTTATCCCATGCACCGCCGGAGTTTGCCATCATAATTGCGATTGCAAATCCTGTGATGAGTGCACCGGCAAGCATACCTACTACACCGTTAACACCAAGAACAAGTGCTACTGCGATAGGTGCTATGATGCCGAGTGCCGCAGGGATAATCATTTCTTTAAGTGATGAACGTGTGCAGATGTCTACACATGTTGCATAATCAGCTTCTGCTTCGCCTTCCATAAGTCCTGTGATTTCTCTGAACTGACGACGAACTTCTATAACAATTTTATGTGCCGCACGTCCTACAGCCTGCATTGTGAATGCACTGAAGAGGAACGGAAGCATTGCACCGATAAACAGACCGATAAGTACCGGTGTGTTTGTTATTGCAAGGTCAAGTTTTCCGCCAAGGAGAGTAACCTTATCTGTATATGAAACGATAAGTGCAAGTGCTGTAAGCGCCGCACTGCCGATTGCAAAGCCTTTACCTGTTGCAGCTGTTGTGTTACCAAGTGAATCAAGAGCGTCTGTACGTTCGCGAACTTCTTTATCAAGTCCTGCCATTTCAGCAATACCGCCGGCATTATCAGCAACCGGACCGTAAGCATCTGTTGCAAGAGTGATACCAAGTGTTGAAAGCATACCAACCGCTGAAACGCCTATACCGTAAAGTCCCATTGCAAATGAGCTTGCACCGCCTGAAATAAAGTAGCTGAAAAGTACAGATAAAGCAATTATGATTACGGGAATTGCTGTTGAGTTCATACCAAGTGCAAGACCGTCAATTATAATTGTTGCGCTACCTGTTTCGGATGAGCCTGCAAGACGTTTTGTCGGGTTATATGAATCTGATGTATAGTATTCTGTGAAAAATCCTATAAGAACACCTGCAAGAAGACCTGAAACAACTGCCCAGAATACGCCTGTGTGTTCCGGAAGAAGAATGTATATAAGCGCTGCCGCACCTACTGCTGACAGAATTGAGCTTACATATGTTCCTTTACGGAGTGAACCGAGAAGGTCTTTCTGCGTAGCTCCTTCTTTTGTGCTTACAAAGAAAGTACCGATAATTGAAGCAACAATACCGATTGCCGCAATAATCATAGGAATTACAACGCCTGTCATGCCAAGACCTGCTGCTGCAGCGAGTGCTGCTGCGGAAACAACTGAACCAACATAGGATTCATAAAGGTCGGCACCCATACCTGCAACGTCACCAACGTTGTCACCAACGTTATCGGCAATAACTGCCGGGTTTCTCGGGTCATCTTCAGGGATGCCTGCTTCAACTTTACCAACAAGGTCGGCACCAACATCTGCAGCTTTGGTGAAGATACCGCCGCCTACTCTTGCAAAGAGAGCCATTGAGCTTGCACCCATACCGAATGTAAGCATTGTTGATGTTATTTCAACAGGGTCTGTTAAAAATGTATTAAGTATAAGGAACCATACTCCGATATCAAGAAGTCCGAGACCTACAACTGTAAGACCCATTACCGTTCCGCTGGAGAATGCTATTTTAAGACCTTTATTAAGTCCCTGACGGGCACCTTCTACTGTTCTGCTGTTTGCATATGTGGCAATTTTCATTCCAACAAAACCGGAAAGTCCCGAGAAGAAACCACCGCTTAAAAATGCAAACGGTACAAACGGTGAAAGTACGCCAAGTGCCGCCATTATTCCAAGAATAACAAGCATTACTATAAAGAATACAGATACTGTTTTATATTGACGTTTTAAGTACGCCATTGCGCCTTTTCTGATTTTCGCGGATATTGATGCCATAAGGTCTGTTCCTTCGGGCTTTTTCTTAACCCAATAGAACTTATAAATTGCAAAGGCAAGACCGATTACAGCAGCAATCACAACAAAAATTGCAGCATATGTTTCAAATGTCATAATTCATACTCCTCCCCGAATGAAGAAAAATGTATGTGCAAAATCAGCTTTACTGACTTTGCACAAATGTTACAATATAACTATTATAATGTTAGTTTCTAACATTTGTCAAGAAAATAACGAAATTTTAGCAATATTACCAATCAAAATAAACGAATTTATGTGGTTTTTAATATTTTTTCCACACCATTTTGTTAACTACACCTGTATAGCTCTGAATAAATTTCACAACTTTGGTGGAAACGTTCTCATCCACATAGTTCGGAACAGGGATACCAAAGTCTTCGTTTTTATTCATTTCAACGGCTGTATCAACTGCCTGAAGTACCTGCTCGGTTGTTATTCCCGCAAGGATGAAGTTACCTTTATCCATTGCTTCTGGACGTTCTGTACTCGTTCTTATGCAAACCGCCGGGAACGGGTTTCCGACTGAAAGGAAAAAGCTGCTTTCTTCCGGAAGTGTTCCACTGTCGGATACAACTGCAAATGCATTCATCTGCAGGTTGTTGTAGTCATGGAAACCGAGCGGTTTATTCTGAATTACACGTTTGTCGAATACAAATCCACGCTGTTCTATGAATTTTGCACTTCTTGGATGACAGGAATAAAGAATCGGCATATCATATTTTTCTGCCATTGCATTTACTGCATTCATAAGGCTGAAAAAGTTCTTTTCCGTATCAATATTTTCTTCTCTGTGTGCAGAAAGAAGAATATATTTTCCTTTTTCAAGTCCGAGACGGGACAGAATATCGCTGCCCTTTATCTGTTCAAGGTTATTATGGAGAACTTCTGCCATCGGAGAACCTGTTACATATGTTCTTTCCTTTGCTGTGCCCTCGTGATTGAGATATCTTCTTGCATGTTCGGAATAGCAAAGGTTAACATCTGAAATATGGTCAACAATACGTCTGTTTGTTTCTTCCGGCAGACATTCGTCAAAGCAACGGTTACCCGCTTCCATATGGAATATCGGAATGTGCAGTCTTTTTGCAGAAATTGCAGAAAGACATGAGTTTGTGTCGCCAAGGATAAGAAGGGCATCGGGTTTCTGCTCTACCATCAGCTTATAGGATTTTGCAATGATGTTTCCTATTGTTTCTCCAAGGTCAGAGCCTACGCATCAAGATAGAAGTTTGGTGCACGAAGTCCAAGGTCATCAAAGAAAACCTGATTCAGTTCATAATCATAGTTCTGGCCTGTATGCACCAGAATCTGATCAAAATATTTGTCGCATTTTTTGATTACTGCCGCAAGACGGATGATTTCCGGTCTTGTGCCTACAATTGTCATAAGTTTAAGTTTTGCCATAATTACACCTCTTCAAAATATGTATCGGGTTTATTCGGGTCAAACGCCTCATTTGCCCACATTACCGTTACAAGATCTTCCTTGTCGCTTAAGTTTATTATATTATGAGTATATCCGGGAAGCATATGCACTGCTTCAATTTTTTCGCCGGAAACCTCAAACCGAAGCACCTTATCGGTGCCGATTTTTCTTTGTTCAATAAGTCCGCGGCCTGATACCACAATGAAAAATTCCCATTTGGTATTATGCCAGTGCTGACCTTTTGTTATGCCGGGTTTTGAAATATTTACACTTACCTGACCTGTTTTTTCGCTTTTGATAAGCTCTGTAAAACTTCCTCTTGCATCAACATTCATTTTAAGAGGAAATTTCACTTTTTCCTCCGGCAGATATGAAAGATATGTTGAATACAGTTTCTTTTCAAATGAGCCGAGCGGAATTTCCGGCACAATAAGTGTTTCGGGCTGGTTTTTGAATTTATAAATCAAATCAACAATTTCGCCAAGTGTTATTGTGTGCACTGTCGGAATTTTACAAAAATCACCGTCACGGGTTTCATTGCCGGCAATTGCGGAAATAAATTCATCCACAACATCGTCTATGTAAACAAGATTCATTGTAACCGCCGGGTCGTTCACAGTTATTTCAAGATCGTTTGCTATGTTATTGCAAAATGTTGCAACCGCGCTGTTATAGTTAGGTCTGCACCATTTACCGAATACATTGGGAAGTCGGTATACAAGTGTTTTTACACCGGTTTTCTGTCCGTATTCAAACATACGGTCCTCGCCTGCTTTTTTTGACTGTCCGTACGGATTGTCAAGTGCAGCCTGAATTGATGATGTGATAAGCACGGGAGCTTTGTTACCGTTTTTTTCAAGAGCGGTAAGAAGTGTATCAGTAAATCCGAAATTACCCGTCATAAATTCCGACTGGTCTTTAGGACGGTTTACCCCTGCGAGGTGACACACGAAATCACAGTCCTTTGCATACACCTCAAGAAGCTCGGGATTTGTATCCACATCATATTCATATATAACAATATCCTGTGGCAACGGATAGTTCTTTGCTTTGCCCGATTTGATATTACAAAGCTGGGCAACAAGGTTTTTGCCCACAAATCCTTTTGCACCGGTTACAAGTATTTTCATAAACGCCCTCCTACAATGTTTTGCGCAGACCTGCAATTTCGCAGTGCATTGCAAAATCATCAAGCTCCTCGGTATCTACCGTTCGTTTTTTTATTCCTTTAACTGCATCTTTTCTAAATACAGCGCAAACACCTCGCCAAACAAGCGCAAACGGATATAAAAACGGAGCCTTTTTAAGTATTTTGTATTTTTCTTTTAAAACCGAAAGTTCCGGGAAAATAAGTGTTTTAAGACTTTCCTTTTTAACTTCAGCATAGTTTTTCTCTACAGAATTACGATAGATTTCTGCGGCATTTGCCCTTTCTGCAGTGCCGAGCACTCCGCCGCCAAGAATAAATTCTTCCATATATTTAAGCTCATCGTACATTTC
>JAFVVU010000028.1 GCA_017502065.1 Clostridia bacterium
ATTGCACTTGGCATAAGAAGCTGAGGTTTTATAAGCATCTGAGAGTACATTTCCCATTCTTCCTCGCAGTAGCTTCGTGACATTGTAAGATATTCGTATGCGCTTTGTACCGCCATTTTCCCAAGCATTACCTGATTCTGGAAAATGGTTGCGGCAACTGTGTTATCGTCAACATATTTTATAAGCTGCGGATATACGTCGGTTGTAAGCACTTTTATTTTGCCTGAAAGCCCATTTTCTTTGATATATGCACAAATCGGTTCAGCAACCGCCGTTGAAATGTAAATGCCTTTTATGTCGGGGTGCTTTCTGATAAGCTCTTTTATACATTCTTCCGCAATATCCTCTTTGTCGGAGGTTTCCACAACCTCTACCAGCTGAAGATTTTTGTTTTCGCTTAGTTTTTCTGCAAAGCTTTCTACTTTTTCTTTATGAGCTTCAAAGTTTTTATATCCCGTGAATACTGCAATTTTCCCTTCCGGCACAACAAGAGACATAAATTCTGCCGCCGCAAGACCGGATTGTTTCCCGTCTATTGTAATGGTGCATACAGACTCAATATCTTTATTGCTTGCACCTGCAAGGAAAACCGGCATACCGCTTTCTTTAAATATTTTTCCTATTTCTTCGCTGTGGTAAAGCGCCGGACAATATATAATTGCATCAACGCCGTCTTCTTTAAACTTTTTCACAGCATCTTCCACCTGAGAAAGCTGTCCTTTATAATCCACAAGCTCAACAAATCCGTTTACCTTGTTATTTTTCAGATGCTCAAGCTCGCGCACCATACCCATGTGCATATAGTTGAAATAGTTGAACCACATAAGGTTTTTAGGCATAATAACCCCGATGCTGAGCGGATTTCTGGACATTGCCTGTGCGGCATAGTTAACCGTATACCCCATTTTCTTTGCAAGGGTAAGAATTTCTTTTCTGCGTTTTTCACTTATGCCCTTTTTCCCTGTAAGTGCTTTGTTTACAGTGCTGAGCGATATATTCATTTTGTTTGCAATATCTTTAACTGTAACTGCTTTTTGTTTATTTCCCATTTTTATTCCTCCGTATATATTTTACATTCATTTAAATTATAACATTTGTTTTTTATTTATGTCAATATCATACCGCCGCCATACTTGATTTTTTTGTCAAATTGTGTTATTATATGTACAAAGGTGGTGAAAATATGTCATTTCCTGAAAAATTAAAGTACTTACGCGAATCCAACAACCATACACAGCAGGCTCTTGCCGATTTGCTTGGCGTGCGCAAAAGCAGCATTTCAAATTATGAAACCGGCCGTAGCTATCCGAAACGTATGGTTCTTCTCAAGCTTGCGCAAATATATAATGTTCCACCGGCATCCTTTCTTGAAACTGAAGAGCCAATTCCGGTTGCTTCACCAAACAAGTTTGTTGACCCGATTAAAAAAGTATTTGTATATAAATCCTTTGCCGACTGTCTTCTGAACGAGGCAACTTCCCCTGAATACTGCATGTCACTCCCGACGGAGCTTATCGGAAACGGCGAATATAAAGCCTTTGTTTCTCCATCCGGTAGCATAGTGATTGTTGATGCGGCATCATCTCCCACACCGGGCGACACCGTGTTTGCGCTGTCTTCCGCAGGCAAAATTATTTACGGCAAATACACAACAAGCTCATCTTCCGCCGCAATCATTTCAAAATACGTGGACGACAAGGAAGAAACTGAAGTTTTTGATATTAAAAAAGATAAAATAACCGTTCTTGCCATAGCGGTAAAGACATTTGGTGATATACGTTCTTAAGGAAGCTGTCGCTTCCTTTATTTTTTTGCAGAAAAATATCATAAAAACTGATATTTTGTCGAATTTTGCTTTACATTTATACTCTCTTGTGATATAATTAAGTTACAAGGGGGTTTTTTTATGAACATGATAAAGCAAAT
>JAFVVU010000261.1 GCA_017502065.1 Clostridia bacterium
CACTTGTACCAGCGAAGTCCGAGAGTGACGTCAGGCATATCTTTCCTGACGCGAGAGACCCAGTTGCTCATCCCCTGAGGAGTCTCCATATACCAGGAAAGCCAGATCGATATGCCGGAGTAAGATTTTCACGGATTGTACGCACAACACCCATTGTTGTATTATAGCTTTCGGGGGTGCAAAGAGTGTGATATTTTTCCGATAAAATTGATGTAAGGATGAATTTGGAGCTTGTTTTACCATAGCTTCCGGTGATACCAATTACTTTAAGGTTTGGCATTCCGGATATTTTTTTCTTTGCATCATTAACAAACCAGTGATTTATGTACAGTTCCATCGGGCGGTTTATTATGTTGACTGCCGCAACATAAATGAATGAAAGCAGGTTCAGAAGTGCAAAGCAGGCAAGCATCGGGTAAATATTTGTTTTATATACCAGAACAAGCACCGCTATTATCGCCAGAATCAGCACGCTTGCCGTTGCAATAAGGCGTTTTACCCTTGCGGTTACAACAAGCGGTTTTTTTGCGGCAGGTTTACGGCTTATGCAAAACCATGCACAGAAAACATTGATTACCGCATATATTATTGCAGAAACAAAACTGCTTTTTGTCAGCGCAAGTGCACACAAAAATACGATAACAGGCATAAGGTCACATACCGATACGTTTTTGGATAAATTTTTTACTGTCCATTCAAGGTAGTGCGAATTGAAATAGGATTCCTGCTGCAGCATATGCAGTCCCGTTTTAAGTTTTGCCGCAAAATATACAAGAAATGTTACGGCGCAGATTACGGTCATTACAATCATTTTTCCACATCCTTTTCAAGGAATTTATTGGCGATTACCCCAAAATCGCCCGGGCGGTCAAGATAGGAAAAATGACCTGCGCCCGAAAGCACACAAAGTCCCGCATCGGGAATGAGTTTTTCCATCAGCTCGGCATCGGACAGCGGTGTTGCATCGTCCTTATCTCCCCAGATGAGAAGCGTCGGCACTGCAATATCTTTCAAAAAGTCTGTTAAATCTTCATTTACAACGCGAACCATAATTGTCCGCATTGTGGGGTTTGCATTTTTATAATCGGTGGAGCCGAATTTTGATTTTAAGTTTTCCGCCGCCTCCGCAGAAAATCTGACGACAAGCTTAGCTATTCGTTTTGCAAGTTTATATGAATAAACTTTTATGTAATATCCTGCACCGTGCTTTGGTTTTATTCCCGCGCTGTCGACAAGAATGATTTTATTTATATTGATTTTTTCTTTTCCGGCAAGAATTATTGCAAGTCTGCCGCCGAAAGAATGGCCGATAAGTATGGGAGTTTTTATTCCGGTTTCGCCTATAAATTTTTTCATGAAATCCGCATAGGAATATACATCCCAGTCTTCGGGCGGAACACTGCTTTTCCCAAAGCCCGGAAGGTCAAGTGTCCATACACGGAAGCTTTTTTCCAAGGCAGCTGCAATCGGACGGACAGCGTCCGCACATGCTCCCCAGCCGTGCATTACAAGAACGTCTTTCCCCTCTCCCGATACGTTATAACTTATTTTCAGATTATCAATACAGATTTCCAAAATTAAAACCCCTCTATTTTAAAATAAGTGAAACAAGCTCGTCAATACGGGATGTACTTCCCGTTAAGTACAGGTATCCGATAAGTGTTTCAAGACCGGTTGCCCGTTTATACACATTTATGTCCGTATTTTTCGGTACGGTATGCGGTTTTGCATTGCGACCGCGTTTATATACCGCAAGTTCTTCTTCCGTAAGATGCGGCTCGATTATATCCATCAGCGTGCTCTGAGCATTTGCGGACACATAATCCTTTGCAAGCTTATGAAGTTTGTTTACGGGCATATTTGCCTTTTCAAGCAGATGCCGTCTTATTATTGTTTCATACACGGCATCGCCCATATATGCAAGCGCAAGTGCGCCATACATTTTAAAGTCCTGCAAACGAAGGACCCCCTTTATTTATTGTAAATTATCTGAACGCCCTGTCTTGTATCTTTAAGAGTTATGCCCATTTCAAGAAGCTTATCCCTTATTTCGTCAGCCGCCGCAAAATCTTTTTCTGCACGAGCCTTCAGACGTGCATCAATAAGGTCCTGAACTTCTTTCGGAACAGGTTTTTTGATTTCTTTCTGGAGAAGTCCGAGTACGCCGCCGAGTTCACGGATGAGAGCAATGATTTTTTCTGCATATTCTTTTGAAACTGCGCCGTTTACTGTCATATTGACTTCTTTTACAAGGTTAAAGATTGCGCTGATTGCAGATGCTGTGTTTACGTCGTCATCCATTGCATCTGTAAATTCCTGTTTGAATTTAAGTAAGTTTTCAAATGCTTTTTCCTCTTCTGCCGTAATGCTGCCTTCTGCCGAGTCAAGCATAAATGTAAGCTTTTCAAGGCATGTATATATTCTCTCTAAACCGTTTTTGGACTGTTCCATAAGGTCTTTTGAGAAGTTAATCGGGCTTCTGTAATGTGCGCTGAGCATAAAGAAACGGATTACTTCGTAATCAAATTCTTTTGCAACGTCACGTACTGTAAAGAAGTTACCGAGAGATTTTGACATTTTGCGGTTATCAACATTGATATATCCGTTGTGGAGCCAGTAATTTGCAAACGGCCGTCCGTTAGCACATTCGCTCTGTGCGATTTCGTTTTCGTGATGCGGAAAAATAAGGTCTTTACCGCCGCTGTGGATATCAATTGTAGGTGCAAGGAATTTATTTGCCATTACCGAACATTCAATATGCCAGCCGGGACGGCCCATTCCCCACGGACTTTCCCATGCAGGCTCGCCTTCCTTTTGTTTTTTCCAGAGTGCAAAGTCCATTGCATCCTGTTTACGGCTGTCAACCTCAATTCTTGCGCCTGCTTCAAGGTCTTCAAGCGGCTGATGAGAAAGCTTGCCGTATTCGGCAAATTTTTTGGTTGAGAAATAAACGTCGCCGTCAACCTCATATGCAAAGCCTTTATCTTCAAGGTCTTTTACCATTTTTACTATTTCAGGAATATTGTCGGTTGCACACGGATGCACGCTTGCTTCTTTGATTCCGAGACCTTTTGCATCAATGAAATATTCGTCAATATACTGCTTTGCAAGTTCTTTTACTGTGATACCGAGTTCGTTTGCCTTATTTATCATTTTATCGTCAATATCAGTAAAGTTCTGTACGAATTTTACTTTATATCCGCAGTATTCAAAATATCTGCGAAGTGTATCAAAAATGATAAACGGACGCGCATTTCCTATATGAAAATAATTATAAACCGTAGGTCCGCAGGAGTACATAAGCACTTTCCCCGGATTTATTGGTACGAATTCTTCTTTTTTACCTGTAAGGCTGTTAAACAGTTTCATTATTTTTCCTCTTTTCCTTCTGCTAATTGTTTTTTAATCTTTTCAAGTTCAACATTAAGTCTGCAAAGTTCCATAGATACCGGGTCAGGAATGTGTACCTGGTCAAGGTCAGAAACACGAAGTCCGTTGATTTTAACCGGTTTTGCCGGAACACCTACGCAAGTGGTGTTTGGCGGAACTTCATTTAATACAACGGCATTTGCCGCAATTTTTGAATTATCTCCAACGGTGAACGGACCAAGAATTTTTGCACCCGCACCGATCATAACATTTTTACCGATTGTAGGATGTCGTTTTCCCGTATCCTTACCTGTACCGCCAAGCGTTGCATTCTGATATATTGTACAGTTATCGCCCACCTCGGCAGTTTCACCGATTACAACACCGGTACCGTGGTCAATAAACACGCCACTACCTATTTTTGCACCGGGATGAATTTCAATTCCCGTCCAGAACTTTGTGCACTGTGAAATCATTCTGGCAAGGAAATACCATTTATGCTTATAAAGCCAGTGCGCCGGACGATGCCACATTACCGCGTGAAGCCCGGGATAGAGCATAAATATCTCAAAGGCGTTTCGTGCCGCCGGGTCACGTTCTTTGATTGCTTTTATATCATATCTTAAACCCAAGTTTGTCACCTCATTAAATTTCCGTTATAACCTCCGCAATAAGTGCCGAAAACTTTTCGCCCACTTTTTCTGCAGTTTCAAATACCTCTTCTTCGGTAAGCTTTTCTTTTGAAATTCCTGCCGCCTGATTGGTTATACACGAAATGCCAAGCACTTTAAGTCCCGAGTGGGATGCCGTAATTACCTCCGGCACGCTTGACATGCCAACCGCATCCGCACCAAGTATTCCGAGTGCTCTTATTTCGGCAGGAGTTTCGTAAGACGGGCCCGGCATAAAAGCGTATACACCTTCTTTTACGTCGGTACCCTGATTTGCCGCTACCGATTTTGCTTTTTCAATAAGACCTTTATCGTAAGCCTCCGACATATCGTTAAATCTTGGCCCAAGTTCCGATATGTTTTCGCCACGGAGCGGAGAATCGTCAAAAAACTTTATATGGTCTGTTATAATCATCAAGTCACCGGGGGTAAAACACCTGTTTATTCCGCCGGCGGCGTTTGTTATTATCAGGTTTTTAATGCCAAGCACTTTAAATGCCCGCACATAAAACGAAACCTCGTTCATACTGTAGCCTTCGTAAAAATGGAACCGTCCCGACATACAAATCACGTCTTTTTCACCGATTTTTCCATAAATCAGTTTTCCGGCGTGGCCGGGTGCGGTTGATACCGGAAAGCCCGGTATTTCCTGATACGGAATTTCGCATCTTTCCTGAAGTAAATCTGTGAAAAACCCAAGTCCCGAGCCGAGCACAACTGCTGTGTCCGGAACTTTTTCAATTTTTGATGTTATATATCCGGCGGCTTTTCGCACCAAATCCATATATTCCATATTTACTCCCTACTTACTGCTTTTCAAAATCCCTTTATTTTTTACAAGATAATCAATTCCCGAAAGCACCGTTACAAGACATACCACATAAATAAGTATATCCGCAACGCAAAGTGTTCCGATAATTTCTTTATATATTCCCGTGTTAACCGGAAGAAGCATAAGGCTTATTACCACCAGCTGAAGCACGGTTTTTATTTTTCCCCACATGCTTGCGGCAATAACTGTTCCGTCTGCCGCCGCAACAAGGCGGATTCCCGTAACAACAAATTCGCGCACTGTTATTATGAAAAGCACCCACACGGAAACCGTACCTCTTCCCACAAATACACAAAGTGCCGCCGTTACAAGAAGCTTATCTGCAAGCGGATCAAGAAACTTGCCGAATGCAGAAATCATATTATATTTTCGTGCAATACGTCCGTCAACATAATCTGTAAGCGATGCAATTACAAACACAGCAAATGCTGCCCAGCCGGCAGCCGCACATTCAAAAAGTGCCGCCACAATAAACACCGGGATAAGACATATTCTGCTGATTGTAAGTTTATTTGCAGTATTCATCCGCTGTTCCTTCCAAATCGTATTCGCTTGCTTTTGTAATTTTTACGTCTGCAAACTCACCGATTTTTGCATTTTTTGATTTGAATATAACCATACCGTCAACGTCGGGGGAATCTCCCTCACTTCTGCCGGCAAAGATATTTCTTTTTATCTGGTCTTCCGCAAGAACCTTTATTGTTCTTCCGATTTTTCCTTTATTTCTGTCAAGAGAAATTTCCTGACCGAGCGCCATAAGCGCATCACGTCTTGCCTCTTTTACCTCTTCATCTATCTGGTCTTCCATTTCGGCGGCAGGAGTGCCTTCTTCTCTTGAATATGCAAACACGCCGATTTTATCAAGCTCGGTATCGTTAACAAATTTCATAAGAGTTTCAAAATCTTCTGCCGTTTCGCCCGGGAAACCCGTGATAAACGTACTTCTTATTGTAATATCGGGCATTGCTATGCGAAGCTTTTCAACAAGTGCGCGGTAATCTTCTTCTTTGCCGCGGCGTCCCATTCTTTTAAGCACACTGTCCGATGCATGCTGGAACGGAATATCTATGTATTTGCAAACCTTTTTGCTTTTTGCCATAACCTCAATAAGCTCATCCGTAACGGATTCGGGATAACAGTAATGCAGTCTTATCCACTCAATACCGTCAATTTTATCAAGTTCACGAACAAGTGCGGCAAGGCGTTTTTCTTTGTACAGGTCAATGCCGTACATTGTTGTATCCTGCGCAATAACAATAAGCTCTTTATATCCTTTTTCCGCAAGAGAGCGCGCTTCCGCAAGAATATCTTCCATTTTTCTGCTGCGGTATTTTCCGCGAAGCGACGGAATTACACAATAGCTGCAATGGTTATTACAACCATCGGCAATTGCAAGATATGCACTTGCACCGCCTGTTGAAATAACCCTCGGCAGATTTTCGGGTGCAACTGTATTGATATCGTTTTTATGTGTTACCCTTTCGCCGTGCGTCGCATTGTCAATAATTTTCTTTATTTCAAAATAGCTTCCGGTGCCGACAACGGCATCAACCTCGGGCAGCTGCTCCAGTATATCTTCAGTATATCTTTCGGCAAGACAGCCTGTAACGATAAGCTTTTTCAGGTTGCCACCGTCTTTATACTGACCCATTTCAATTATTGTTTCAATGGATTCCTGTTTTGCGCTTTCAATAAAACCGCAGGTGTTTACTATTATTATATCCGCATCCGCCGGGTTTGTTACAATTTCATACTCCGGTGCGAGCAGTCCAATCATTGTTTCGGTTACGGTAAGGTTTTTGGGACATCCCAAAGACACAAATCCAATTTTACTTTTCAAAATTTTCTCCTCCGGCTTCGTTTATGGCGCTTGTTATATCGCCTATTTCATAGCCTCTTGAATAAAGCTTACGTTTGAGTTTATCCACGTGCTTTTTATCACGCACGGGCATTCTTGCCATTTCTTTTTCAACAATGGTTTTTAAATTTTCTTCTTCCGCCTCATCAGCATCCGCAAGAAGAGCATCAATAATATCGCCGCTTATCCCTTTTGATTTAAGCGTCATACGGATTTTTGCCGCACCCTGTTTTTTAAGGGTAAGCGCATCCGCAACAAAAGCTTTTGCATACGCCGCATCGTTTAAAAATCCTTTTTCTTCAAAAAAGTCAGCGGCTTGTTTTACGGCTCCTTTGTCAAAGCCTTTCTGCACAAGCTTTATTTCAAAATCGTATCTTGATTTCATTGATGCCGAAAGCATTCTTGCACCGGCACGTTTTGCGCCCTGCACCTGCGAAATATTTTTTATTTCGGATAAAAACTCTTCCGAAACCTCGTCACCTTTTTTTATTGACATTTTGTATACTGTTTCGTCATCAATATCGCATATGTACACATCATCAACATAAATATCAAAGGTGCCCTTTTTATTGAATTTCAGGTTTGTGATTATCATTCTTCTGATTCTGCTTCTTCTTTAACAAGACCAAGATTTTTTCTTACCATAAGTTCGATTTCATCCATAACTTCGGCATTGTCAAGAAGGAACTGTTTTGCATTGTCACGGCCCTGACCGATTTTTGCACCCTGATATGCGAACCATGCGCCGCTTTTTTCAATTATTCCGCATTCAACGGCATAGTCAAGGATTTCGCCGGCTTTTGAAATACCGCCGCCGTACATAATATCAAATTCGGTATCTTTGAACGGAGGTGCCATTTTGTTTTTAACAACCTTAACCTTTGTTCTGTTACCGATAATTCCTGTCGGGGATTTGATTGCTTCACCTTTTCTTATTTCCATACGAACGGATGCATAGAATTTAAGCGCACGTCCGCCTGTTGTTGTTTCGGGGTTGCCAAACATAACTCCAACCTTTTCACGAAGCTGGTTAATGAAAATTACGATTGTATTTGATTTATTGATTACACCTGTAAGCTTACGGAGAGCCTGTGACATAAGACGTGCCTGCAGGCCTATGTAAGAATCGCCCATTTCGCCTTCGATTTCACTTCTCGGAACGAGTGCCGCAACGGAGTCAATTACGATTACGTCAATTGCACCGCTTCGTGTGAGCATTTCGGCAATTTCAAGTGCCTGTTCACCTGTGTCCGGCTGGGAAAGGATGAGATTATCAACATCAACTCCGAGCTTTCTTGCATATTCGGGGTCAAGTGCGTGTTCAGCATCAATAAACGCCGCTTCACCGCCAAGCTTCTGTGCTTCAGCAATAACGTGAAGTGCAACTGTTGTTTTACCGGAAGATTCCGGTCCGTATATTTCAATAATTCTTCCTCTCGGTACACCTCCAATTCCGAGTGCCGCATCAATACCGATTGAACCTGTTGATACAACCTCAATATCAGGAATACCCTTTTCGCCAAGACGCATTACCGCACCTTTACCAAACTGTTTTTCCATTTGCGCAAACATTGCGTCAAGAGCTTCTTTCTTCTGTTTATCGTCCGTTACATAGTTAAGTCTTTTTACATCTTTCATTTGTTATCACCTTTCTCATCTATTCTTTGCATTACCATTTTTAACACATTTTTTACTGTTCTTGCCCGAACCTTATCACGACTTCCGTCAAGGTTAAGCTTTTTAACAATTGTACCTTTGTCGTCGGCAAGTGCCATGTACACAAGACCTACGGGTTTTTCCGGAGTGCCGCCGCCGGGTCCTGCAATTCCTGTTACC